>JAFAUY010000397.1 GCA_019243005.1 Verrucomicrobiota bacterium
CGTTAAAAGTAAAAAGCATCGCGGGGAGAAAAACCCAGAACCACGCTTGAGCGCCCCATCGGGCCGCGGGATCGTACCCTTGGCATGAAAACGGCAGACCGTCCTTTTCGAGTCGACGAACCCCCTTGCCTTTGGAACGGCCCGATGGCGAGCCCGCCGCCCGAGGCCCACGCACCCGCCAAGCGCGCCTCACCCGCCGCTCGCTTGCTCAAACGACGCGAAAAGCCGAGGCGGCCCCGCAAATCCCCTTTTTCAAAAAACGGCGCCCCCCGCCCCTCCCGGCCTTACGCCGCCGCCTCCGGGCGCATCGAAACGATTGGAAACGCCGGGCGCGCCGTTCTGACTTTTCGTTCTGACTTGGGTAACGAAACGCCCTTCATGGAACGTAACCTAAACGGCGGCAACGGCTTTTAACCGGAGGGGGTAACGATGCCGTTCATCGAATCGGACGGAATCCGTTTTCACTATGCGCTGAGCGGCGCTGCGCGCGGTCCGCTGGTAGCCTTTCAGCATGGACTCGGCGGCGACGTTTCCCAGCCGCACGGAGTCCTGGGCGATTCGGTCCACTTGCGCGTCTTGTCCTTAGACTGCCGGGGACATGGACGCACCGAGCCGCTCGGGCCTTCCGAGCGGCTCACCTTTGCTGATTTCGCCGACGATCTCCGGGCCGTTCTCGATGCGCTGCGCATCGGCGCGTTGATTGTTGGGGGTATTTCCATGGGGGCCGGCGTTGCCCTGAACTTCGCTCTGCGTTACCCGGCGCGAGTGCATGCCCTGATCTTGTCGCGGCCCGCGTGGCTGGACGTTCCTTGCCCTCCCAATCTGGCCATTTTTCGCACCCTTTCCCGGTGGATCAAGGAAGTGGGGCCGCAACGCGCGAAGGAGTTGCTTCTGACTGACCCGGAATTCCGCCGAATTCAGGCGGTCAGCCGGGATAACGCAGCTTCCATTCTGCGCCAATTGGAGCGGCCCAGCCCCGAAACGACCATCGCCACGCTGGCAAGTTTGCCGGCCGACGCCCCTTGCCCCGCGCCCGAGGGTTGGCGTGCGGTCGGGGTGCCGACGTTGGTGCTCGTCAATGAGTTAGACGCCCTGCACCCGGTCGAATACGGAAGGCGGCTCGCCGCCGGCATTCCCGGCGCGCAGTTGGTGCAAATCGCCCCCAAAGAACAGGATCCCGCGTTGCACACCCGGGAAGCCCGGGAGGCGATTGAGGCGTTCGTCAGAGGGCTCTGACTTTTCGGGTTGCCTTCGTCCCGGAGAGACGGCCGCTGCCGCTTAACGTTTCGCCTTGCTTCGAGCACCGGATCCCGATCGCCGGGCCCAAACCAGTACCAGGGCCGGGCCGCCTAAGACCAGAGCAACCACCACCAGAGTTGGGGCGATGATGCACAAGCCCAAAAACAGAACCCCGCCCAGGATCACAAGCAACCCGTCCAGCAGTCGCCGGGTCAGACTTCTTTTCATGTTGTCCACGGCGGCCATCTTACGCTTTGGAACCTGAGCGGACAACGATCCAGGATCGCGGGTTACGTGGACCGCCGTTCACCCGCTGCGAGGCGTCCGATGGCGATCGGTTTCTTCTTGAAATCAGCCCCGGCGTTAAAGCGCACGGCGATCGGTTCGCCTCGAGAGTCCACCCTGAACGTGATGACCCCTTGGCCGACGCCGTTCGTTCCTTCCGCTCGGGAGTCAAAGTCGTGACGACTCGCGCTCGAATCATATACTTCGACCCTGACAGTGCCGTCCGATTCGGTGGCGGGAGGACCGGCCACGATCACCACGTGCCCGGTATCACCCTTACCCTCCACTAACGCCGCACGTTTCCAGGCGAGAAGGTCGCCACGTCTTGCGTCGGCCAAACGCTGAACGCTCTCCCAGCCGGGTAAGGGAGTTTGGCGCAGGCTATGTAAAAGGTCATAGTAGACCTGGGCGCGGGGACGGGTGTGGCCGGATTCGATCGGGAGTTGGGCGAATTGCGCCGGCGCCACCCGCTTTAGTAGATAATCGACAAAGCCCGAGCAATCGACAAAATGATGATATTTTCCTCAAATCGGGCCATGGCGCGCTCCGCTCCGCAATCAGTTCGAAAAAAAGGCGCTCGCCGGTTTCGAAGCTGAATCCTAAAATTGAATTGCCGAATATGCTGTCAGAGTAACCTGTTTCCTGTTTCCCGATTAATTATGAGAAATCCACCCGTAGAGGCAGCAGACGTGCGCGACTACGTCGAAGCACTTTGGGATAGGCTAAGCGGTGAGCACCTCTGGACGCTCAATCACCTCTCCGTCACAGACGATTTCGGATCGCTCGCCGACATTGAAAACTTTTTGGCTGACTACCCCCGCAAGCCAAGATCCGCCCGGGCCGTGGCGAAAGCATACATCACCCAGGCTCTCGCCACCCCCGGCGTCGTTGCGGGCCTGGACGACTGAGAGACTTTTTAAGGCGATGGTTCCGGCACGCGCTTGAGGGGCTTGACTTTGCCTGCAGGCCCGGTTTTTGGGACCGGCGGGGATCGGCCGGCGAGCCGAAAGCGTGCGGGATCAGCCCTCACGCCGGATGGTCCTTGACCGGCCATTGCCAGCTGGGTCGCTGCTCGACAAAAGGCATTTCGACGACCTTCGGTAACGTGACGTCTTGCGGATCGCTGTAAGCGGGTACCCCGATCCGGATTTCACCTTGCGGCACGTCGAGCCTCAGCGTGCCATGCAGCCAGTCCCAGAACGTCAACCCGCTCGACCAGTTTGAGTTGGTCTCCGCTTCTACCATGGAATGGTGAATGCCGTGCATACGCGGCGTAACGATCAGGCGGCTCAACCAGCGTTCTAACCTATTGGGCAGTTCTACATTGGAATGGTGGAACATGATCTCCACCAGTAGCGCAGCCTGCCATGCCGAAAGCGTGAGCGGGCAAATGCCGATGCCGAGCACTTGCGCCGCGCGCCATAACACGGAAAGAGCCAGTTCACCAAAGTGGAAGCGCAACGCGGTGGAAGCGTCCAGGTCAAGGTCGACATGGTGCACCTGATGAAAGCGCCAAAGGAGCGGGACCTTATGCGTGAGGATGTGCCAAAGGTAGAGGGTATAATCAAGCAGTATCCCCCCGACCACAATTTCCGTCCAGACCGGCAGACCGAGACGCTTGAGCAGCCCCCAACCGCGTGCTTCGACCAGCCGGGCAAGCGGTAAGACCACCGGGCGCTCGACCAGTTGGACGGCTGCCGCGGCCAGGCCGGCAACCGCGAAATTGCGCGCGTTGCGGCGGATTTTCGACTCGACCGATCGCCGCAGTGGCCGCCGCAACTCCAGAAGGAACAGCGCGGCGAAGGTGCCGCCCGTCAGGGCCGCCCCCGGCCAACCGGAAATCTCGTTGTTTCGAAAATCGCTTTTGGCCATCGTCAACGAATCTAAACCATTCAGAGCCGATTTGACTGCAAAACCGGCGGAAATTGTTTTACAATTCAGCGGTGATCGGCGGCCGCTTCAGCCACCGTCTGCTTTCCCATGAGCATCATCGACTACCGAATCGGCAACGACCTGGACCTTTCTGAGGTTATCGAGCTTTACAACGTTTCTACCCTTGGCGAGCGACGTCCGACGGCCGATCGGGACCGCATGGCTGCAATGCTCAAGCACGCCAACCTGGTAGTCACAGCCTGGCACGCACAAAAGCTCGTCGGCCTGGCGCGCACCCTTACCGACTTTGTCTACGTGGGTTACCTGGCGGATTTAGCCGTCCACGCCGGTTTCCAGCGCCGCGGCATCGGCCAGGGGCTCATCGCGCGCACCCGCGCCGAGATGGGACTCAATTCGATCCTGGTCTTGCTCGCCGCGCCGAAGGCGGTGGGCTACTACCCGCACGTTGGTTTCACCCGGCATGAGAGCGCATGGGTGTTGCGCGCGTCCGACCCGTTTCCCGTGCAAGGCCCCGATTGAAATTTATGAAGGCAAATGAATACGTAACCCTGGGCCGTTCGGGCCTGCGCGTCAGCCCGTTGTGCTTAGGCACCATGACGTTCGGAACCGAATGGGGTTGGGGAGCCGAAGAGGCCACGGCAGCCACTCTCTTCGATCAATACCTGGCGGCGGGCGGCAATTTCGTCGACACGGCGGACGGCTACACCAACGGCAAGAGCGAGGAAATGCTTGGTAAGTTTATCAGAGGGCGCCACGCTCGAGATCGGATTGTCCTGGCGACGAAATTCACGTTCAGCGGCGAGCCAGGCAATCCGAATGCCGGAGGCAACGGGCGGAAGAATTTTTATCGAGCCCTCGAGGGATCACTCCGGCGTTTGAGCACCGACTACATCGACCTGTACTGGATGCACGCCTGGGACGGCATTACGCCGGTCGAGGAAGTTTTGCAGACTTTTGATGACTTGGTGAAGGAAGGCAAAATCCGCCACTACGGATTTTCCGACGTGCCGGCGTGGTACGTGAGCCGCGCCCAGACGCTCGCGGAAAAGGAAGGTAAACACCGGCTGATCGCCCTTCAGTTGGAGTATTCGCTGGTGGAACGGAGCATCGAACGGGAGCACATCCCGGCAGCCCAGGAATTGGGCATCGGAGTCTGCCCCTGGAGTCCCCTCGCGGGCGGCTTTCTTTCGGGCAAATACCGGCGCGACGACCAAACTTCAGCCCCCACCGGTCGTCTCGACGTGGTAAAGGATTCGGGTAACCCGGTCTTTGAGAAGTTCACGGAACGGAATTGGCGGATTTTGGACGTGCTGATTGACGTGGCCAAAGGGTTGGACCGGAGCCCTGCGGAAATCGCGCTGAATTGGGTCGCGACGCAACCCGGCGTCACGTCAGTCATCATTGGGGCTACCAAAGCATCGCAACTGGAAAACAACCTTGCGGCCCTCGACTTTGAGATCCCGGCGGAACTGCGATCCCGGCTTGACCAGGTAAGCGCTCTCGACCCGATCCATCCTTACGTGTTTTTCGGTCCTTACCTTCGAAAGATGATCAACGGGGGCGTCGAAGTCCGGCCCTGGCATCGCCAAAGTGAGTAAGGGCCTGAATCTCCCGGTGGTTTAAGAAAAAGTAGAAGGAAAGTTCGAAATGCACGATCAAGTTTGCGGCGGCGCCCCCCGTGAGTGCTAACCCGTTTGAAAAGTCAGTGCGGGAACGAGTTCTACGCTCCTCCTCTCGTTGCGAGATAAACGCTCGGCCAGATAGGGCGCGAAATTCTGCTCATAAAGTTTCGTCACGGTCGTCGGGTGCGCCGTTTCGGTGATCCGGTCGTTTTTCACGGAGGTAGGCTTCGTAATCGTGCACCAAAGGGTAGAAAGATGCAGGAAAATGTCGGGCAGAGATTCATCGATTGGATTCTGAACGAGCGGCGATCCACGCGGGCCAGGTATCGCCGGCCATGGACCCGTTGCATCCGCCGCGGGCGTTGCAACGAAAATCGGTCATGAATGACTCGGCAGCCAGAACAAAAAAATCCGTACGGCGACGCGCATGAAATCTGACCGGTTGATCCGGCGGGGGATCTTTCAGCTCGGGCTGACAGGCGAGAGGATGAAAATCATATGACTCCAACCAGTGACAACCTTAGCAGCCTGATGGCGGGACTCGAGCGCGGTGAAACGTTACCGGCGCATTGGTATACGAATCCCTCGATTACCGACCAAGAGATCAGCAAGATTTTCAGAAGGAGCTGGCACTACATCGGTCCGCTCAAACAACTCACGAATGCCGGTGACTACATCACGGGCTATGTAGGGGGAATTCCCGCCGTGGTGGTTCTTAACGAAGGCGGCTTAGCCGCGCTGATCAACGTTTGTCGACATCGCCGGCATGAAGTGATGAAGGGCTGCGGCAACGCCAAAATGATGCGGTGCGGTTACCATGCATGGACGTACGACCTTTCCGGGCGCCTGAAGGCCGCGCCGAGGACGGCGACTGAACCGGATTTCCGGCTCGAGGATTACCCGCTCTTGCCGTTAAGGGTGGCGACCCTGGGCCCCTGGATTTTCGTAAATGCTGATCTCGGCGCGGAACCCTTGGAGGCTCAGTTTGGGGCGTTGCTCGGGATCATCGCCGAGAGCGGCATCAAGCTGGAGTCCCTGGAACTCTACAAGCGAGACGAATGGGCGTCGCACGCCAACTGGAAGACGATGCTCGAGAACTACCTCGAGTGCTATCACTGTGCCGTGGCGCATCCCGGCTTCAGCGCCGCTGTCGACGTCCTGCCCGAGAAGTACCATCTCGGAGTCCATGGGTGGTTTATGAGCCAGGTGGGCCGCGTGCGCCAGTCCGCGCTGGAAGGCCGGAGCCGGGTCAAAATCTACGATCCGAGGGGCGAACTGGCGCAGGCGCAATACCACCTCCTCTGGCCGAACACGACCATCAACATCAACCCTGGGTTCCCGAACCTCTCGATCGATGTCTGGATACCGAATGGGCCGAATGAGACGCAGGGTTTCTCGGAGCAGTATTTCGGGCCGGGCGTTTCGGATGAATTCGCTCAGGCACTGATCGCCTTCAATGATCAGGTCGGTGAGGAGGATGATGCGTTGACCGACTCGGTCCAGCGCGGGTTGCGAGCCGCCCTGCCCGATCGGGGTCGATTTCTGACCCGGGCGGAACATCTCGTTGGACATTTCCAAAAACTCGTGGCCAGCGCCGTAGCCGGGGACGAAACCGCCCTCAAATCCATCGCGGACGGTCGCACGGGCGGGAGCTCACACACGGTCCCGGTGAGTCCCGCATCGCCGACGCCTTAGCGGGGTGAACGGAACGCGCAGGTCGAGTGGGGCTCGGACCAGGCCTCTGTTCAAGCCTTTCTCACCTCAGAAGGCATTTTTCATAAAGTCTCCCACCAATCGGATGATCTCTTGCGGCCTTAAATCCAGCGCGAAGTGCCCCGCATCAAGGATATGTACTTCAGCGCGCGGATCGTCTCTGCGATATGCTTCGCCGCCGGCGACGGTGAATGACGTATCATAGCGACCCCAAAGTACCAGGAGGGGAGGTTGATGATCGCGTAACCATTGTTGCCACTTTGGATATGATTTGACGTTATTCTGATAGTCGTAAAACAGGTCCAACTGAATCTCCGCCTGTCCCGGTTGGTTCAGGAAGTAATACTCATCGACCCAGAGATCGGGATTGTATTGTGAGATGTCGGGAGAGGTTCCGACGTGCCGCTTCTTGGTTGCCTCAAGCGATAGCAGGTTGGCTCGTACTTCCGCTTCGTGAGCGGCTCGATCCTGCCAGAAAGCCCGGCGAACGCCCCAAAGCGGGGACAATCCTTCTTCGTGGGAGACGGCGTTCTGAATGATCATGACTTGGATCTTTTCAGGGTTAGCCAAAGCCATCCGGAAACCAACCGGCCCCCCGTAATCCTGCATGAAGAGGGTGTAGCGCTCCAAACGCAGTTGTTCCGCAAAGTCCTGCATGGCTTTGGCGAGAGCATCAAAGGTATAAGCGAACTCTTTGGGGTTTGGCCAGGAGGAATGACCGAAACCCGGATAGTCAGGTGCGATAAGATGGTACTTTTCGCTCAGGTTGGACTCCAGTAGCGATTGATACATCCGGGAGGATGACGGCAACCCATGAAGAAGAAGAATCGTGGGTGCGTCTTTCGGTCCGGCTTCTCGGTAAAATATCTCGAGGCTACCGACGCGAGTGGAGTGGTAAGAAACGGGCTGTTCGGGTGCGGCCATGGCGATGTTTATAATCAGGAAGACTCCGGAAGAGAATAACGCGCGCGGTTTCATGAATGACGTGAGCATAAAGCGCCGGGCGGAAATTTCGGCTGCAATTATTCTAATCGCGCCGGTCCTTCACCATTCGGCCCAAACCAACCCGGGAAGGCATACCCTGCGGCCCCGGGCCGCCGTCCGGAGAGCGCTCAAACGCGGTCAGGGCATACAAATGTCGCGTACGCTCTCTTTCAACGCCGGTATGCTGATGACCTGCTTCCAATCCTCACGGAAAATCCGGGGTTTATTCTGTTCAATCGCTTTGAGGGCGTCGTCGGAAAACGGGAAACCGGTCGGGACAATCTGATGGGTTATGGCCCCGATCAGCCGCAATCTCGCTTCCGGTTAGCGAGCTCCTTTTCGAAAGGGGAATCGCGTTGGCGAGACCGGCGGGGGTGAAATCGTGGTGGCGATATTACCGCGCCCGGCATCGGCGGAGCCGCGCTCTGGCTTGCAATCGACATTCCCAATGGCGAAAACATTCCGAAGGTGATCAAGATGCCGGGCGCGAGCGTGACGGTCGAGAACCTGGCCCAGTACGCCGACCTGCCGCCCGGCCAAATCGTCAGCCCGACTTACACTGAGGAATGGGTCGAGCAGAACCTCGTCCAGAAAACGTAGCGCCTCACAGGAGCAATAGTATAACACAAATTATATAAAAACTGTCATTTCTATCCTTACCGAAGCGCCGGACCTCGACGCCGGGTCAAGGACTCCGGACCGGTAGAATGCGGCCGGCCGGATTTACACCGGTTCGCACGTCGGTTGAGCTGGCCTTTGCGCCCGAGAGTCGCCCGGCACTTCAGGGCTGAGCTTTACTCACATTTTTTGGCCCGCGCGAGGCCAACACCGTCTCTGCCCCGTCGGGATTCTGCCCATCGGCGGGGTGGCGTCCGGCCTGGCCCGGTACATTACTCTATTTTTCGCTGGACAGAGAGCCTTTGTAGAGTGTCAGAGTTGCTCGAAATTTTTTCCGAGTAGAACCGGTGAGTTTGGTCTCGTCCCAAATTGAGCCCTGGCGGCGCAAGGGTTGGGAGGAGGCCTAGCCGATAGCGCCTCGTAAAAATGAGCGGCCAGATCTTTATTAGTTACCGCCGTGATGACACGGCGGGTTACGCCGGATGGCTGTACGATCATCTGCACGACAGATTTCCGCAAAATGAAATCTTCATGGACGGTGATCCGGCTCCGGGGATCGATTTTGTAGAAACCATCGAGAAAAACGCGGCCACCTGCGACGTCCTGATTGCCGTGATCGGCCAGCGTTGGCTGGGTGCCGCGGATGAAGCGGGCCGGCGGCGGCTGGACAATCCGGAAGATTTTGTGCGGATCGAAATTAGGACCGCCCTTAAGCGTGGCATTCGGGTCATCCCGGTGGTGATCGACGGGGCCTTGATGCCTCGATCGGGCGAACTCCCCGACGAAATAAAGCCCTTGGTTCGCCGGCGCGCGATCAGCATCAGCCCGGAGCGGTTCGGGGACGATTCGGAGCCGCTGATCGGCGCCGTCAAGCGGGCCTTGAAGGCCGTCCGTATGCAAGAGCAGCGCCAGCGGGGGGAGCAGGAGCGCGTCGAAGCAGAAGAACGCCGCGAACAAGAAGAACCGGACCGGTTGGAAGCCCGGTGCCGGGAGAGCGAGGCGAGCGAGCGGCAGCCGGCGGCTGACGCCGAACAACGGCGCGAACTCGAAGGCCGCCAGCGGGAGGAGGACCAAGCACGCGAACAGGACCAAGAGCGGCTGCGGGCCGAGGAGCGGCGGCAGGCCGACCAGCGGGAGCAAGAACGTCTGGAAGCCGAACGCCAGGAGCGTGGGCAACAAGCACGCCTGGAGTTCGCACGTCGCCCGGAAGCCTCGGAACCAGAGAAAGCGGGCCCTTCAGCCGCAGAGGTACACCCGGAAATCGAGCGCCTGCCCGCGATCCATCCAAAGGCGTGGCGGCTGCCGGTCATGATCGGGAGTGGTGTCGCGGTTGTCTTGCTTGGCTTTTGCCTTCTTTTCAGGCCGTTACGACCTCCGGCTATTTCTATCAGGGAAAAACCGCTTCCTGCTCGATCGCCGCTGGCCGCTGCTGCGTCGAACTCACCGGGCGCGACGCCTCCTTCAGTCGGCAAGGCTTCACCGAGCCCGGCGCCTCTGGTGAGCCAGGCTTCACCAAGTCCGGCGCCCGCGGTCACCCAGGCGTCGCCGGGCACCACGCCTTCCGGTCCGGAAGGGCCCGGCGAGCCAAAGCGGTACCCCAACGCCGAGGACGACGTAATTGCGTTGTTGCAAAAGGCTGCCGACGCCGGCGACGCGGAGTCCATGAACCGGTTAGGCGAGCTTTACTACCATGGCCGCGGCGTCGCTCAAGATTACGGCAGGGCGCGCGACTGGTACCAGAAGGCCGCGGAAGCAGGTAACGCGGCCGCGATGGCCAGCTTGGGCTACCTGTACGAGAAGGGTTGGGGTGGGGACCAGGATTACATCCAGGCGCGCCGGTGGTTCCAGAAGGCCGCGGAGGCCGGCAACGCGGACGGCATGAACGGTTTGGGCGGGCTGTACTGGGACGCCCGTGGCGTCGCGCAGGACGGCGCCCGAGCGCGCGAGTGGTATCGGAAGGCGGCCAAGGCCGGCAACGCCGACGCGATGGCTAGCCTGGGCTGGATGTACCGGAACGGCTGGGGCGTGACCCAGGACTATGCCCAGGCGCGTCAGTGGTTCCAAAAAGCCGCGGAGGCCGGCAACGCGGACGCCATGAACGGTTTGGGCGGGCTGTACCGGAACGGCTGGGGTGTGGCCCAGGATTACGTCCGGGCGCGCCAATGGTTTCAAAAAGGCGCTGAGGCCGGTGATCCCGGTGCCATGGTCAACCTGGGCGAGTTATACCGGAACGGCGAAGGCATCGCTCAGGATTTCGCCGAAGCGCGCCGGTGGTATCAGAGGGCCGCGGAGGCCGGCAACACGATTGCCATGTACAATCTGGGCGTACAGTATCGGGACGGCCAAGGCGGGGCTCAGGATTACGCCGAAGCGCGCCAATGGTTCGAAAAAGTTGCCGACGCCGGTAACACGTACGGCATGATCAGCTTGGGCAAGCTGTACCGGGATGGCTTCGGCGTGGCCCAGGATTACGACCAGGCGCGCCAGTGGTTCCAGAAAGCCGCGGAGGCCGGTAATGCGGAGGCCATGGCGAACCTGGGCTATCTGTACCACAACGGCTGGGGCGTGGCCCAGGATTTTGTCGAAGCGCGCCAGTGGTATCAGAGGGCCGCAGAAGCCGGTAACACGACCGCGATGTACAATCTGGGCCTGCTCTACCGGAACGGCCAAGGCGTGACCCGGGATTACGCCGAAGCGCGCCAGTGGTTCCAAGATGCGGCTGAGGCCGGTGACGCGGAGGCCAAGCAGGTGCTCTCGCGGCTGCCTTCACGGTAGAACCGCGGGTGGTCCCGGGACCGGCCTCCAGCCTAACGGG
>JAFAUY010000003.1 GCA_019243005.1 Verrucomicrobiota bacterium
ACGTAATAAATGAACCCGGAACAATCCATGCCGCCGTTAGCGGGATCGTTGGAGCCATAGGTGTACGCGAGGTTTTGCTCGGTGAGGGCCAGGGATTCACGGATCAATTCCTGAACTTTAGGCGGTTGCGATGCATACTCCTGGAGAACTTCGGGCCGCAGGCTGCTGACCTGCGCAGGAATCGGCGTGGCCGGTCCGGGTTGACCCGTATTCTCGCCCGCGGTGGCGGAAGTCCGGGCTCGCGGCGAAGGTGCCGGACTCGGCTCGGGTTCGGGGGTCGGGGTCGCTTTCGGGTGTTCCGGCGCGTTTGACGTCGAACTCTTACCGGCCTTTGTGGAGTCTTCGTCCTGGTCGTCCTGATCGCGGGGGTGTGACCGGGCCTTGTGATGCGGGGAAACCCGGTGTTTCCTGGAATGTTTCGAGGAACCGGCAGGGCGGTCTGCTTCGTCGTCGGCCAACAGGTTTTGGCTTTTTGCCCCGTGGCCAAAGGCTTGCAACCTCAACTTCCAGGACAGGTCGCGCCAGGAGGTCGTGCCGGCGGGTGCGGGCAAGCCTGAGAGGATGATGCTGACCGCGGCGGTGACGGCCATCCGGGGGGAAAATTTCATGTCACGTGGGCAAGCTCTTCGAGCAAATTCTGATTCAGGCGAATCCCGGCATAGAAGTTTTCAAGCAAGAAGTTTTCATTCGGCGAGTGCGCTTTGCAATCGGGGAGTGCCAACCCGAGCAGCAGCGTGTCGGTGCCCAGCACGTCTTTAAACGTCTGCGTGATTGGGATGCTGCCTCCTTCACGGATGAATGCGACCGGTTTTTGGAACGTGCGTTCCAGCGCCCTCTGCGCGGCCCGGCCATAAGAGGAATCCGGGCGTACCAGGTACGGTTTGCCTTCGTGTTGGGACAACGTGTCCATGGAAACCGATTCCGGACAGAGGCGGCGCAGAAAATCGGTCACTTGGCGGCGGATCTTTTCCGGATCCTGATTTGGAACCAACCGGAAAGAGAGCTTCGCGACGGCCCGGCTCGGCACGATCGTTTTAGAGCCTTCGCCCTGGTAACCGCTGGCCAATCCGTTGATTTCGGCGGTAGGCCGCGCCCAGACGCGTTCCAACGTGCTGAACCCCTCCTCACCGGACAGCTGCTTTGCGCCGGTGGTGCGCAGCCATAGTTCATCGGTGAGGGGGAGCTGTGCCCAAAGCGTCCGTTCCCAATCTTCCAGAGGCTTTACGTCATCGTAAAAACCGGGGACCGCAACCCGGCCGTGCGCGTCGTGCAGCGCCGAAAGCATCCGGCTTAGAACGGTGGCCGGATTGGCAACCGAGCCGCCGAAAATGCCGGAGTGCAGGTCTACCGCCGGACCCTGCAGGCGCAGCTCCAGACAGAAAATCCCGCGCAGCCCGTAAGTGAATGTCGGTATGCCGGGGGCAACCATGCCCGTGTCAGAAACCGCGACGATGTCCGCCCCGAGTGCCTGGCGGTGATCCGTCAGAACCTGCCCAAGGTGGCCGCTGCCCACCTCTTCCTCGCCCTCGATCACAAAGACGACGTTGACGGGCAGATCGCCTTTTTCCCGCAGAGCCTGTTCAACGCCCAGGATGTGCGCCAGAATCTGACCTTTGTTATCGGTCGCGCCCCGAGCGTAAATCTTGTTGCCTTTGACAACCGGCTCAAACGGGAGCGAATCCCACAGGGCGAGCGGATCGACCGGTTGAACATCATAATGGCCGTAGATCAGTACGGTTTTGCGATCCGGACGGTGTTGGTTCCGAGCGACCACGACCGGAAAGCCCGGGGTAACGAGCCGGTGAGCCTCGAGACCGGCCTGCGTGAGCCGGTGGCATAACCACTCGGCGCACGCTTCTACCTCGTTCCTGAACTGCGAGTCAGCGGAAATCGAGGGAAACCGGAGGAACGTAAAAAGGTCTTCAAGGGGGTCCATAGATATCGCGCTTAGCGCGCTATATATAGTAATGAAGAGTGGCGGGTGCCGGGTGTCGAGTGGAATGCCACAAATGCCACAAGCGGAAAAATGCCACAAATGATATTGCGCTTAGCGCGTGATACATACCAGTGAGACCCAGACGGCCTCCGGCGAAAAGCGCTGATTTCAACGTAGCAGCCGTCTTTGCCCCGAAGAGGCATTATTTAATATACCGCGCGCTAAGCGCGATATCGCAAGATGTTGGGGTATTTACCTTGACGGGATTCTACGCGTGGTATTTTTACTTGAGAGACCCCGGCAGCCTCGCTAACCTGCACGCGCGCGCCGTCGGTTATGTACCTGAAATCGCTCGAGCTCATCGGCTTCAAATCGTTCGCCCACAAGACCACGCTGAACCTTCACCGGGGCGTGACGGCGATCGTCGGGCCGAACGGTTGCGGTAAATCCAACGTGCTTGATGCGATCCGCTGGGTGCTCGGCGAGCAATCCGCCAAGGCGTTGCGGGGCGGCGAAATGGCCGACGTGATTTTCAGCGGCACGGATAGCAAGCAGGCGGTCGGTATGGCGGAGGTGTCGCTCACGTTTGCCGACTGCGAGAAAGAGCTGGGGACAGATTACCACGAAATTTGCGTCACGCGCCGTGTCTACCGTGACGGGGGTTCGGATTACCTGCTGAACAGGACTGCCTGCCGGCTGAAAGACATCCAGATGCTGTTCATGGATACGGGGATCGGGCGTTCGGCTTACTCGATCATGGAGCAGGGCAAGATCGACCTGATCCTGAGTTCACGCCCGGAAGACCGCCGTGCCATTTTCGAGGAGGCAGCGGGCATCACGAAGTACAAGGCGCAAAAGAAAGAGGCGCTTCGCAAGTTGGAATACACGGATGCGAACCTGGTGCGTCTGGCCGACATCATGAAGGAGGTCAAACGCCAGATCGGCTCGTTGCAGCGCCAGGCGAACAAGGCGCGGCGCTACCGGGCGTTGCTTGAAGAAGTGCGGGTGCTGGACCTGCACCTCTGCCGGCGGAACCAGGACGAACTGGCGGCCGCGATGGTGCAGGCGGAACAGGAAGCCGCGCGGTTGCGCTCCCGGCAGCGGTCTCTCGAAGAGCAGGTGGAATCGGAGGAGTTCGGCCTGGCCGACCAGCGCCGGGTGCTCGAAACCGTGGAGCAGCAGGGGCTGGAGGTCCGCC
>JAFAUY010000062.1 GCA_019243005.1 Verrucomicrobiota bacterium
AGGTGGCCGGACGTACCCCCAAGAACTTCAAAATCGTTTGCGAAAACTTCGACCAGATCGTTGCGGCGAACATGGCAAAAGGCGGGTTCATTGCCGGTATCTCTTCGCAGCGTCCTTTTGATCAGGGCGTAGCGGAAGCGACCGCAGTGGCGCTCGCCTTGATCGACGTTGCGGTGCCCACTTACATCGTGGTCCCACCGCAGGCGGTGGACCGTCAGAACCTGCCGGAGGCCTATCAGGCGGTCTATCACGTTCCTCTGCCTGAGAAACTGCTGGCGGACCTGAAAAATAGCGGCCCGCGCTGAGTCCCGGTCCGGACGACCACACGCGCGTCTGTCCGGACCGAGCCTTGACTGGTCCTGATCCCATCGATCTCACCTGCCGTCCTTCTCACAGCCGGGAACCATTTTCAATCATCGCAGAGGATTTCTCATGGAGGCGAGCGATATACTGGAAATGAACGACATAGAAAAGTCGTTCAATGGCGTTCCGGTGCTGAAGAAGGCACATTTCGCACTCCGAAAAGGCGAAGTGCACGCTCTCATGGGCGGCAACGGTGCAGGCAAATCTACGCTCATGAAGATCCTGACCGGAGTCTACCACAAAGACGCCGGCACGATCCTTCTTGACGGCAATCCTGTCGAATTGGCGACCGCGCGCCAGGCCGAGCGTCACGGCATCGCCATGATCTACCAGGAGCTCAGCCTCATCCCGACGCTCACGGTGGCGCAGAACGTCTTCCTGAAACATGAGTCGCGAGCCGTCGGAAACGTGCTCATAAACGATGCCGAGTCCGGGCGTCGCGCGAAACTCCTCATGGAGGAGCTTGGTCACCCCGTGGACCCGCGCACGCCCATTGAGCAACTGAGCGTCGGTATGTGTCAAATGGTCGAGGTTGCCAAGGCGCTGGCGAAGAAGGCTCGCATCCTGATCATGGATGAACCGACCTCCTCCTTGACGGATGCGGAGACGGAAATTCTTTTCCAATTGGTCAATCGCCTGAAGCGCAGCGGGATTTCGATCATCTACATATCGCATCGGATGTCGGAGATTTTTACCGTATGCGATCGCGTCACGGTTATGAGGGACGGTACTTCCGTCAGAACGGATGAGTGCCGGAACGTCACGATGGAGGGTCTGATTGAATCAATGTTAGGCAAGGGGAGAAGTGTGGCCTTCCAGTGGCAGGAACGTGACTATCAAGGTTCCGAACGGCCCGTGCTCGAGGTTCATAACCTCAGCGTGGAAAAGGGGCGGGGCCCGGTTTCCTTCTCGATCTATCCGGGTGAAATTGTCGGCCTTGCCGGACTGCTCGGATCCGGCCGGACGGAGATTGCGGAAACGATCTTTGGCATGCGTCGGGCGCACGACGGAACGGTCTCAGTAAACGGCAAGGCGATTCATACCACCCGCGAGGCGATCAATGCAGGCGTCGGGCTGGTTCCCGAAGATCGACGTACGCAAGGCCTCGTTCTGGACCATTCGCTTTTGGCCAATTTTATTTTGCCTAACCTGGAATTTTTCACGCGTGGCTCCTTTGTGCGTGATGGCGCAGGAGCCAGGGCCGCCACAGATTTCATCCAGAGGCTGCGCATAAAGATCCGTGGGCCCGAGGCGCCGGTCCGGCTTTTGTCCGGTGGCAATCAGCAGAAGATCGTTCTGGCGAAGTGGTTGGAGCGCAAACCCCGCCTTTTAATGCTCGATGAACCGACGATGGGAGTCGATATCGGGGCAAAGTCGGACATCCTGCAGATCGTCCGTGATATCGCCAACGGCGGCGCGGCGGTTCTGGTTATCTCGTCGGAATTAGAGGAACTCTTGGCAATGAGCGACCGAATTCTTGTTATTCACGACGGCAAGCTGGTCCACGATCTAAATCGCAAGGATATCCCTTCCGAGGAAATGTTGCATCATGCAATCCAAGACTGATACAGCACAGGTTTTACTTCCGTCGCGCGGAAGCATGGTAAAGTTCCAATGGCAGGATTACGTGGTTTACCTGTTTTTTGGGCTCGTTCTTGTTTTCTTCGGGATTACCCTTGGAAACAAGGGGTTCCTTACGGTTGAAAACCTTTTCAATATCACCCGCTCGACGTCGATGATCGTGGTGATGGCGGTGGCGATGACCTTCGTGATTTGCTGCGGAGAGCTCGACCTGTCGGTAGGATCCACGGCGGGATTGGCCGCTCTCACCGCCGGCTACTTCCTCCAGGCCTACGGCACGGTGGCCGGCATCTTGGCTGCCCTCCTTTGCGGGCTGGTGGTCGGCCTCGCCAACGGGCTTTTCGTGACGGTCGGCAACATCCCATCCTTCCTCGTGACCCTCGGCATGATGCAGTTGGTTCGCGGTCTGGATATGCGGGTTACTTACACTAAGCCGATCCTGATTACGAACGACTTTTTCAATAACGTTTTTGGCTCCGGGAGCGTCGGACCGCTGCCTTCGCTGTTTATATGGTCAGTTCTCATCGCCGTGATTGGGCATCTGGTTCTCCGTTATACCGCGTTTGGGCGTGAGGTGCTGGCCACGGGTGGGAATCGAACTGCGGCGGAATACTCCGGCGTAAACACGAAGCGTGTAAAACTCTATTGCTTCCTTATCAGCGGCGCGGCGGCTGGATTGGCCGGGATGCTTTATTCCGGCATGATGCAAACAGCACGGTATTCCTTTGGAACGGGAGCCGAACTGGCGGTTATTGCCGCGACCATCCTGGGTGGAACGAGTCTCTTCGGGGGTAAAGGGACAATCATAGGAACTTTCGTGGGCGCCTTGCTGATCGGCACAATTAACAATGGGCTCATCATTATGGGTCTTGATGTCAGTGAGCAAAATATAATTGCGGGCGCTATCATTATCATTGCGGTGGCTTTCGGCAGGAAGCCGGTGCGGTAGCTTAATGACGCCAGATGCCGCAGAAGCCCACTCTTTTTCGAACACCGTTCTCCCCCTGGATTCTTGGTCACGAGTGCCTATGTCGAGTTGCGCGCCGCCTGGTAAGCGCACCTGCAAGGAAACGGGAAAATATTCTGTCACTGAACTATGACTTCACGCAGACAAATGTTTGACACACCTTCTATGGAGTGGTACACAGGATCTACTGACACACCCCCCCAGATCGCGAAATCCCGGCTGATTTGGACGACGCCGAACGGCTCTGTCGGCAGGTGTTCAGTTCGGAACATATCCATCTGGAGCAAGCGCATGTCATCAGCAGGCAAAACAGTAAACGTCGGGCTTTTTCTGGCGCGTAAGTTTCTAACGGCGGCTTCGTTCGGGGCCTTTGCTTGGGCGTCAGTCGCTCACGCCGGGGTCAGCCAACCTACCTACCCGAAATCCGATTTGCTTCTTGTCACCACGGTGATTAACGCCACCAATCCCTACATGGCTTCCTGGATCCAGGGATCGAAAGATCTGGCAGCCAAGCTCGGCGTTCCCGTCGAGGTCGTCCAATCAAACGGGAGCTCTCAGACGGAACTGGCCGGCATCCAGGCGCAGGCTGCGAAGGGCAAGAAGATTGTGCTGGTCATGAATCCGGTGGCGGCTTCAAACGTGCCCGCTGTCGTTCAGACGATCAAATCCAACGGCGGTTACATGGTGGTCTGGTGGAACATGCCGCCTGGCACCGAGCCGAAGACATCCGGCGACCATTTTGTCGCTTTCGGCACCTACAACGGCATCACTGCCGGCGAATGTGGCGCAGAGCACCTTATGGAGGCGCTTCACGGCAAGGGAAACATCATCGCTTTGCCAGGGGTGCTCGACAGCACGGTGAGCCAGGAACGTTACCAGGGCCTGCTGGATACCCTCAAGAAATACCCGGACGCGAAGTTGCTCGACACGCAACCCGCCAACTGGGACCAGGCGATCGCGCTTCGCACGACCCAGCAGCTTATCGCCAAATACGGGGACAAGATTGACGGCGTTTGGACGGCAGACGACGCGATGATGCTCGGAGCCTATCAGGCGTTCAAGCAGGCCGGCAGGGCCGATAAGGTCAAGTTCTCCGGAGAAGGCGCCTACCCGCCGGTCATTGACCTAATGGTCAAGAAGGCGAGCAATAACGCGGTCGTCGCTTCGGCTTTCCACCGTGGCTATATGGCCGCCGCAACCGGCCTCCTCATCGCTTACAAGGCGGCGGTTGGTGAAATCGACGTTTCGAAGCTCACCCCTGAGCAACGGCATGGTCAGTATGCCGTCGGCTGCGTCACGCCGGAGAACGCTGCGCAATATCAGGCCAATGGCGGCATCCCGCCGGGCTGGCTTGATGAGCTCATCAAGAATCCTTTCAAGGATCTTGTCGGCGGTCCGGTCGTCCACACGGCGGCGCCCTGAGCGCGAGGCCCGTCGGGATAGCGTCTCGGCATCGAAAGGCTGGCCACGGAATTTCACCGTCCTATGAGTGAAAAGGTGACGGAGGAGGACAAAGAAAGCGGCGGCACTCGCAGAGCGTTCGCCGGCTATGGCGAACTCGTCATCCTCGTCTTTCTCATCGTGGTGTTTTCGATTCTAAACCCGAGCAAGTTTCCAACCGTCGCCAACCTCAACACGATTCTGAATACGGCCGCGGTTCCGACGATCGTCGGCGTGGGCGCCACGTTCGTCGTGCTGATGGGGCGAATCGACCTTTCGGTGGAAGGGACTATGGGCGCCGCCGGTCTTGCCTATGTCCTTCTTTCTCCGAACAGCAGAACGGGGACGAATTGGGGATTTGGCGCGATCGTCGTTGCCCTTGCGCTCGGCGCGGGACTCGGAGTGGCGACGGCGCTGGTGCACACGCGCTTGAAGGTCCCGTCCTTCATCGTTTCGCTCGGCATGTGGTATGTTGGTCTTGGCATCGCCGCGGTCCTGTTCGGCCAGGAAATGCAGCCGTTCCTCTCCGATCCGGATACGACCGTGTGGCCCACGTCGGCCCCGCTTGGCGTTTCCAACAGCTATCTTCTTGCGCTCGTCGTCGTGGCCCTTGGATTCCTGGTTGAGCGTTTCACCCGCCTCGGCCGGGTGCCGTACGCGATCGGCAATAACGAGGGGGTGGCTCTGCTCACGGGCATCCCGGTTGGGCGCTACTGCATCTACGCCTTCGCCATCGCCGGCGCGTGCAGTGCGCTTGCAGGCGTGATCGCCAGCATGTCCCTGGGCGCAGGGGCCGCAAACGTGGGGGTCGGCATGGTGTTCTTCACGCTCGCAGCCGTCGTGATCGGCGGCACGCCGCTTAGCGGCGGCAAAGGCGGCGTCCTGCGCACCCTGGTCGGCGTGCTCGTGTTGTCGACGCTTTACAATGGGCTGATCTTGTCCGGCGTTGCGCCGAGTCTGCAGTCCGGCGTCTCAGGGCTCGTACTTATCATCGCAGCGATCGCCGCCGGCTGGTCGCAGCGGGATCGTCTGAGGGTTGTGAAATGACCACCGCCGTTGGCCAAACTGCGTCCGGTCGCGAGCCTGCGGCCAATCGGCCGCCGGTCCTCGAACTGACCGGCGTCACCAAGAGTTTCGGACCGCTCGTCGCGGTCGACAATCTCTCCCTTACTATTTACCCTAATGAGGTAGTCGGACTGCTCGGCGAAAACGGGGCGGGCAAGTCTACCCTGCTCAAGATCCTCACGGGTGTTCACCAGCCGGACAAGGGCTCGATCGCCGTTAACGGCAAAACGGTTACGTTGCGCAATCCGCAGCACGCCAA
>JAFAUY010000337.1 GCA_019243005.1 Verrucomicrobiota bacterium
CTTCACAGTTCGAAGCAGGGTTTCTCTGCCTGAGGCATACGAAGCCCGACCTGGAACGAACCCTCGACGTGGTCACGAAAAATTTGCAGCGCACCTGCCGTTAGCCGATCTCTGTCACACGGCGGGCACGGCGAACCACGGCGACCACGGCGGAAAGACCACCAATTCTGCGACCCGACACTCAACCCTTCCCCGGAACCCGATACTGATTTGCGATTCGCCCGGCTTCGTCTAGCGTAGCAGCCTAGGAGCAAGCGAGCGGACGGATGGCAAGCGAAAGTTCGATCGACCAAGAATCAGAGATCGAGTTGCTGAGGCGAGTCGGGCAAGGTGATCGAAAGAGCTTTGAAGACCTCTACGACCGGTTTTCCGGGGTACTCTTCTCAACCGCTTTACAAATCCTGAACGATCATCGGGAAGCCGAAGACGTCGTGCAAGAGGTCTTTGTCCAGATCTGGGATAAAGCCAAACTCTATGATGCCGCGCGGGGCAAACCGCTCACCTGGGCGATGACGCTGACGCGCAACAAAGCGATCGACCGGCTGCGCTCAGCCCAGCGTCGTTACCGGTTGCAGAACCAGGTTGAAAAAGAAACCAAGATAACCACTCAGGTCGCCCTCAAGAATTCTTCGGAGGAGGTCGAAATTTTGGAAAAAAGCCGCCTGATCCGGGCGGCCGTCCTGGAACTCTCCAAGGAACAGCGCGAAGCCATTGAACTCGCCTTCTTTTCCGGTTTAACGCAAAACGATATTGCGCAGGAACTGAATCAGCCGCTAGGCACGGTTAAAGCGAGGATCAGGCGGTGCATGTTAAGGTTGAAAGAGATGATCGCCGCGCGCCTGTAGCGGTAAGGGGTGTAACGAGTAACGGGTAACGCGTCTTGGCGCCGGAGGGACAAAAGGTCGCGCCCTCAACGCGCAACCGGCTGCAGGCTTCAAATTCGCGTGCCGGCCAGCTGCCGGCTTACCGGCCAGGTGTCATAAATCTCGAAGTTTTCCACGCGCCAGCACCCGGCCTCATAAACCAGGGTGTAGAGGGCCGGGGTGACCTGATGGGTGTTGCTGGTGTAATAAACGCGCACATACGCCCGGTGCCGTTCGAGTGCGATTTCGCCGAAATCGATCTTTTCGGGACAATTGATGCGCCCGTATTGAGAGCGCACCTTGGTCTCGAACTGGACCACGGTGAGGTGCTGTTGAGCAGCGCTCGATGATTCCTGATAAGCTTGCCGGAAATCATCGGCTCGACACGCGTGGTATTGAGCCAGGATCACCTCGTAAAGGGTGGCCGGCTTGATCGTGGCCTCAAATCGATCCTGCCAGAACCGGGTGACGATCGCGCCCGCGGCACAGATCAGAAGCGTGCCGCTGAGCAGGATCGCTTTAAACGGGGAAGTCATGGCTCCGGTGCGCCCAAGGATTTCAAGTAAGCGAATGAGTAAATGCCCGTGTTGTGACCGTCGCCCCAGGTGGGCTGCAGGGCATAGCCCCCCACGAGCTGGCACTTTTTGAGGACAAAACTTTTCTCGGTCAGCTCCTGGCGGTGCCGGTACTCCCGCCCGAACAGGTCGCGCTCACCCGCGCAAAGCGCGCAAGGGCAGGCGAGGCGAAGGTCACGAAGCGACACGTAGCTTTCAGAGCCGTCCTGCCATCGCAAGGCCAGCTCGTTGCCGATCATCTCATACGTCTTGAGCACCAGCGGCACAGCCAACATACATTACAATGTCGTTGGACGGATAAAACCGGTTTCGTCGGGAGGCCGCAAGCTCAAAACGCGTTCCGGCCAAGCCGGCTGCATTGCGATGAAATATACCCGCGACGTACCCGAATTGACTCACGATTTAATCCGGGTTAGGGAGCAGGCATGAGCATCAGCTACTTCGCCGAATGCACCGTCCTGATTACCGGCGCATCAGCCGGAATCGGCCGGGAGTTCGCCCGCCAGTTGGCTCCCGTCGTGAGCACGATGGTCCTGGTGGCGCGGCGCAGCGATCGGCTTGAGACGCTGGAGCTCGAGTTGAAAGTCATTAACCCGGACCTGGAGATTTTCCCGCGCCCTCTCGACCTGCGCGACCACTCGGAAGTCGAACGCTTCTGCGATTGGCTGGATGAAAGCGGTCTTGCCATCGATCTTTTGATCAATAATGCCGGCCTGGGTGATTATGGACCGTTTGCTGACAGCGAATGGGAGCGCATCGACGCCATGCTGCAGGTCAATATCCATGCGTTGACTTATCTTACCTACAGAATCCTGCCCAAAATGCAGCGGGCCGGTTGCGGGGCGATCCTGAACGTCAGCTCCACCGCCAGCTTTCTTCCTGTGCCGAACATGGCAACTTACGCCGCGACCAAGGCTTACGTCACCAGCTTGAGTGAAGCCCTCCGCGCCGAACTCCGGAATTCCAACCTGACCGTAACGGTGCTCTGCCCAGGACCCGTGCCGACCGAATTTGCCGACGTGGCGAACCGGGCCGGACCGGGAGGCACCCTAAAAGTTGCCCCGGAGATTTTTACGGTACCCGTGCAAGACGTGGTGCGCGACGCGTTGAACGCCGTGGCGCGCGATCGCGCCCGGGTGGTGCCCGGTGCGCTGGTCAATCTCGCGATGACCACGGTCGCGTTCCTTCCCATGTTCATCAAACGCCTGCTCTACCAGCTCAAGCTCGGCCAACCGGCTCGCCCCCCCGAAGGTCATACCCCCGATTACCAGGCCATGGGCACCCGTTAAAGCCGCTATGCTCCAGACCTATTACATCGTTTTCGGATTGCTCGCCTTGGTCGGCGGCGTCCTTGGCTATGCCCGGGCCAAATCACGCCCGTCCATTATTGCCGGGGTGATCACCTGCGCCTTGCTGATCGTAGCTGCGATCCTCGGACCCTCCCGGCCGTCATTTATTCTGGCGATCCTGGTTTCGGTCCTGCTTATCGCTCATTTTAGCCGGTCCTACTGGGCCAGGCGCAGGCCAATGCCTGCCATTCCGATGATTGCGCTGAGCCTGCTCTGTATCGTCTTAACCCTCTTCGCCTGGCTGCGATAAAGGGCGCAGCATGCGGAAGTGGCCGAATCGCGCGCCCGGAATCACGCAGTGGCTGGCAGCGTTGCTCTGGCTTGAGGCCGGCCTGGGGTGCGTTCAAAAAAAGCCCGCGACGCCCGGGCAACCAGCTCCGGAGGTTTCGCCGGCCCAAACGGCGGCACCGGCAATGACGCCATTGCCGTCGGCCGTCCTCTCACTCACACCCGGCGCCACCCCGGCACCGTCACCTGAAACCTTCATTTCCCGGTCGTCCTACGAAGTTTCCCGGCTTTTTAACGGATTCGAAATCCATTCCCGCCTTTCCACCACGGAGGGCCAGATCGCCGCGCTGGAAAAAAAGGATCCCGGCTCTTACGTGTTGAACCTCGACGTGCAGGTGCGCGTGCCGAAACCGGCTCAAACCCTGGAGGAATTGCAAACACCGGACCCGCAATTAAGCAGCACGCTGCCGGGCCTTCCTGAACTCCTGAGCCAGGCGAGGGTTTCCAGTTGCTACTACGGGCTCTACCGGCTCAAGACGGAGAACCTCAACCGTGCGCTCGGACGGCTGGACCTGATGGTCAGCCGCCAGAACTTTTTTGATTGTAACACGATGCTTGAGATGACCGGCGGCGCGAGCGGCCGCAAAGCGTTGCTGATCCAAGCCCCGATGGACGTCAATGCGGACGGGTCAGACGCAGATCGCACGTACGCGGTGGACGGATCGAGCGCGAACTTCCAACCGTTCACCAGTTATCGGTGGCCCAAGCGAACGGACCGGCCCAGCCAATTTTTGGACGACCGGGAGAATCGGCTAAAGACTTTACAGGTCGAATTCGACGCCAAAAGCACGCCGCCCGACCGCAAAAAAGTGGTCCGTGAGCAAATTGACGAGGTGCAACGCCAGATCGCGGATCTGAAACGGTTCAGTTACCTCGTCGCGATGAATGATCCATACATCGTGCTGCCCGGCTTTATGTTGCGCCCGCCGGTGCTCCCTTTTACCCCGAGGTTTGGAGATTACGTGGTGGTGATCTTTCGCGGTAAACTTTACCCGGCGTTGCTCGGTGACGCCGGGCCGTCCTACAAGATGGGCGAGGGTTCTCTCCGATTGGCGACGACGCTCAACGTCAAGGCGAACGCCCTAAACCGTCCGGTGAGTGACGTCGCCGTCGCCTACGTCGTTTTTCCGGGGAGCGCCGAACCCCAGCCCGGCCCCCCCGACCTCGCCCAGCTGCGCAGCCGTTGCGAAAGCCTGCTCGGTGAAATCGGAGGATACCGGGGAGAACTGTGGACGTGGCCGGACCTCCTGGCGCCGACGCCGAGCCCCAGTCCCAGCCCCAGCCCAAGCCCAACGGCGGTTCCAGGCACCGCCCCCAGTCCGACTGCACCCTCGGGCGCGGAAACCATCACCCCCGGCCCAACCGCGACGCCTTCCCCAGGTTAAATGCCCCCTCCAGGGACTAAAAGTCCCCCGCTACTCTCGATCGTCCCTCCGGGGCAAAAACCGCCAGCCGACACTCAACCCCCCAACCGCCTTTGCACCGGGAACGTAATCCGGTAAGTTACATTTTGCGATCGTTTCCCGTTTATGCGGAGTTGCCGCTTTGTGTTTGCCGTTCATGTCCTGGCCGTGCTCGCCCTCAGGCCCAAGGAGTTTTGCTCATCCTCTCTTCTGGCCAGCACCGTCAACACCAACCCGGTGGTAATCCGGCGATTGCTCGTTGACCTGCAGAATGCGGGGCTGATCGGTACGGCGCGTGGGCCCCGGGGTGGCGCGTACCTGGCCAAGGCTCCCTCCGAGGTCACCCTTTGGCAGGTCCAGCAGGCGGTGGATCCGCAGACGGCATTTGCGCTCCATCCGAACGAGCCTTCGCGTTGTTGCCCGGTAGGGGCCAGCATCGAACGGGTCATGGGTGAGGTGCAAGAGCAGTTGCTGGAAGCGATGGAACGCGAGTTGAAGCGGGTGACGCTGGCCGACGTGCTGGCCCGGCTGGAACGGGTCCCGGGATCGGATTCGCCGGCGGGCGCCGGGGTTGCGTCCTGAGCGGCAGGCAGGCCCCGGGGACCAATCGAGCCAGGGAACGGGGCAAGCGCGGCTTGAAATTGTAACAGATGCAGTTACGTTACAGCGCCTATGTTTTCCGATTCTACCGGCGCTTGGACCCCGGTCCTCGCGCCTAATCCTGAAAAAATTGATCCTGCCAGCGTGGCGACCGTCCCCAAGACGACGGCTGATGACGAAGCGCTGCTGGATGCGTATTCCCGCACCGTGACCGGCGTCGTGGAACGCGCCGCGGCGGCCGTGGTCAATATCCGAGTGCGGCATGGGCGCGGACGCCACCAGGAAGGTGGAGGTAGCGGTTTCATTATCGCCCCTGACGGGTTCGTCCTGACCAACTCCCACGTGGTGCACGGCGCCACGCGTATAGAGGTCACTTTGGCCGATGCCCGCTCTTTTCCCGCCAGCCTGGTTGGAGACGATCCCGATACCGATCTGGCCATCGTCCGCATTGACGCGCCCAACCTGCAACACCTCTTGTTTGCCGATTCGCGCAAGCTGCGAGTCGGCCAGATTGCCATCGCCATCGGCAGCCCGTTCGGCTTCCAGCAGACGGTCACGGCCGGGGTGGTCAGCGCCCTGGGCCGGTCCATGCGTGCCCAGTCGGGCCGTTTGATGGATGATATCCTGCAGACGGACGCAGCCCTTAACCCCGGCAACTCCGGCGGCCCGCTGGTGAACTCCCGGGGCGAGGTCATCGGCGTCAACACGGCCGTGATTCTTCCGGCGCAAGGCATTTGTTTTGCCATCGCCTCCAACACCGCGCAACTGGTTGCCGGTTGGCTTATCAGAGACGGCAAGATCCGGCGCAGTTACCTCGGAATCGCCGGCCAGAACGCCACCATTCACCCAAGGCTGGTGCGCCATCACCGGTTACAGCAGGCGACCGGGGTGATGGTGGACGGGCTTGAGGAACGCGGTCCAGGTAGCGAGGCAGGATTGCAGCGCGGTGATTTGATCCTGAATTTCAAAGGTTCAGTGATTGCCTCCATCGATGACCTGCACCGCCTCCTGGTCGGGGACGAGATCGGATGCACGTCGGATCTGACCGTGATCCGTGGGACCGAACTGCTTACGTTGCAAGTCATCCCGGGAGAGTTACCCAAGCACGGCGATTGAGCCGGCCATCATGATTTTTCATTGATTGTGCGGGCGGGTAGGTTTCACTGTGCGGACATGAAAATCTCGCTCGGTTCTGATCACGCTGGGTTCCGGTACAAGGAGAAAATCAAGGAATTCCTTACCGGCCAGGGCCATGAAGTCATTGATTTCGGAACCCATTCGGCAGAACCGACGGATTACCCGTTGTTTATCCGGCCCGCCGCCGAAGCCGTGGCCAGGGGCGAAGCGGAGCGCGGCATCGTTTTAGGCGGGTCGGGCAACGGCGAGGCCATCACGGCAAATAAGGTTCCGGGCATTCGCTGCGGGCTTTGCTGGACCGAGCAGGTCGCGATCTGGAATCGCGCGCACAACGACGCAAACGTGCTTTCGCTGGGTGAGCGCACCATTTCTGAGGAGGAAGCGCTCAAAATCGTCAAAGTTTGGTTGGAAACGCCGTTCGAGGGCGGCCGTCACATCCACCGCATTCAGCTCATCGAGCATCCGGAACTCGCCAAGGAGACGACGTCGGCTTCGTAACCAATTCCCATTCCCTAAAGGGATTGGGCTTTTAAAGCCGTCATGATTTTTGAACAGCAGATTCGAGCTGCTGAGGGTTACTTCGAACTCGGCATGCAGACCGAAGCGCTGGCCGAACTGGATCGCCTCCCCCCTGAGAACCAGGAACGTGCGGAGGCGCTCCGCATGCGGATCAGCATCTGGCTCACGCTGGAGGATTGGACCCGGGCTTTAAAGCTCAGCAGCCGGATGTGCGACCTTTATCCCGGCGAAAGCTTCGGTTTCATCCACAAGGCGTTCTGTCTGCACGAGCTTGGCGCCACGACCGAAGCCAAGCAGACGCTGCTGGACGGGCCGGCCGGCCTGCTGGAGGAACCGATTTACTATTATAACCTTGGCTGTTACGACGCGGTCCTCGGCAACCTGGAGTCGGCCCAGGCATACCTGCGGGCCAGCTTTCGCCTGGACAAATCGCTTCGGGACCTTGCGAAGGGCGACCCGGACCTCGCCGGAATCCGTGATTTGCTTTAGTGAACGCCCCGGCGGGTGAAGCGGACGCCCCGGCCAGGTTATACTCATTTTCAAGATGGTTGAACCGATCTTTGCCCCGGAGGGGCTGCTCCTCCGGAACGGAGACCGGCTCCACTTACGCGCAAACCGGTGTATGGACCTGATCCGGCTCAAGGAAGAGTTCGCACAAAATTTCGAAACCCGCGGGGAACTCGGGGCCTCCGTGGCGATCTACCATCGCGGTGAACCGATCGTCCAGCTCGCAGCCGGTTTTCAGGACCGCGCCCGCCAAGTGCTTTGGACGCCGCAAACGCGTGTGCTGATCTGGTCCGCGACCAAGGGGGTGACGTCTGCTTGCCTGCTTCACGCCTGCAGCCGGCACGGCATCAACCTGGATACCCCCGTCACCTGCGTCTGGCCGGAGTACGGGCAAGCGGGAAAGGAGCGCACGACTTTCCGGCATGTGTTGAGCCACCAGGCGGGCCAGCCGGCCCTGAGGGGCGCACCCGTTTCGATCCTGGATCACGAAGCGGTCGTCCGTGCATTGGCCGGGCAGGCGCCCTTTTGGGAACCGGGCAGCCGCCACGGTTACCACGCGCGCACTTACGGCTTTCTGGTTGACGAACTGGTCCGCCGCATCGCGGGCGGAATCAACGTCGGCCGGTACTTTCGCCAGGTTTTTGGCGATCCCTTGGACCTCGACATCTGGATTGGGCTGCCGGAAACGCTCACCGGATCCGTCGCGCCGATCCAGGCACCGCGCAAAGCGCGGGAAACTTCGTCCGACGATCCGTTCTACGCCGCGCTCGATGATCCAGGTTCGCTCAGCCGCCTTGCGTTCAGCACCCCATCCGGGCTGCCGACGCCTTCCTCCATGAACGCGCCCTCGGTCCGCGCGCACGTCCTGGCGTCCTTCGGCGGGATCGCGACGGCTGACGGGTTGGCACGTTTCTACCGGCTTCTGTGTGCCCCCAACGAATTTTTCAACGCCGAAACGTTACTGGCCATCTCCAACCCTGTCACCTCGGGAATCGATGAGATTTTGAAAGTGCCCACGGCGTTCAGCGCGGGCTTCATGATGGATCCTGCGGATAATCGAGATGATCGAGAAGCAAGGCGCAAACTGCGCACTTTGTTCGGCCCATCGGTCCGCGCGTTCGGCCAGCCCGGAGCGGGCGGTTCGCATGCGTTCGCCGATCCCGAGCACGAAATTTCTTTCGCGTACGTGATGAACCAGATGGAACCGGGGCTCTTTCCGAATGAAAAGTCGTTGCGTCTGGTTGACGCGATCTATGTTCACCGCACATAACGCTGAGTTTGCCGTTCGAACCAAAGGGCAAGGCACCTACGAGATCACCGATCAGGTGGCCCAGGCCGTTCGCGCCAGCCGCGTCGAAACGGGCCTGGCCACGGTTTTCGTCCGCCACACCAGTGCCAGCCTGATCATTTTCGAGAACGCCGATCCGACCGCCCGGCGCGATCTGGAGGGGTTTCTCGAACGCCTTGTGCCTGAGGGGGAAGATTATTTTGTCCATACGTTGGAGGGTCCTGACGACATGCCGAGCCATATCCGGATGGTGCTAACCCGAACGTCTGAATCAATCCCCATTGCACGAGGGACGCTTCAACTCGGCACGTGGCAGGGCCTCTTCCTTTACGAACATCGCAAACACGGTTCCCAGCGTTCGGTGTCCGTTTCGGTAATCGGAAATATCGAATGAATATCACCCCGACGGACCCGGTCCTGATCATTTCCGATCTGCACCTGGGCCACCGAGCATCGCGCATTCGCCACCCCGAGGAGCTGGAGTGGTTGTTTAAACCGTTTCGCACGGTCATCTTCAACGGCGACACGGCGGAAATGCGGAACCCGGAGGACCGGCCGATAGGGCGCAAGCTTGCGGCCGATGTAGGTCGGGTCTGCCATCACGCCGGCTCCAAAGCCATTTTCATTTCCGGAAACCATGATCCGACCATCTCCAGCCTTGACCACCTGGACTTGCACGGCGGCGCCTTGCTGGTGACCCATGGCGACATTCTGTTCCTGGGGGTAGCCCCCTGGAGCAGAGCAGCAAAACCGTACCGGGAGACGCACCGACAGTTTCTGGCCCAACTCGGCGAGGATGCGTACACAGATTTTGAGCAGCGCCTGCTGGCCACCAAACGCACCTCGATCACGCTTCAGATGTATGAGCCGCCCCTGACCCGCAAGCACCAGAACTGGGGGGGCTTGCACACGCTGATACACCAACTCTGGCCGCCCTGGCGCCCGCTCAAAATCCTGCAGGCCTGGTGGCAAACGCCCGCACTGACCGCGGACATGACGCACCTGTTCCGTCCTAAGGCCGGTTTCACCGTCATCGGCCACACCCATTTTCCGGGGATCTGGCGCCGAGGTAAGCGTGTGGTGATCAACACCGGCAGTTTCCTGAAGTACATGGCCGCTCGCGGGGTGATCATCGAAGGCAACCGGCTCGAAGTGCGGTTCCTTAAGCGCTGCGGCAACCGCTTCTGCCTGGGGCGCGTAGATGCGGTTTTCCGGCTGCCGGATGAAAATCCCGCCCAGCCGGAGGGTTCCCAACCCGTCCCGGAGTAGTCACCCGTTACTGTGCCAGGTTGCTGTTATTGATCACCACGGCGGTCACGGCGCCGGCGGCCGCCGCTTTTTTATGCCAGGCGCGGGCTTGGGCATCATCACGGGCGGTTCCCAGGCCGTTCGCGTACAAGTAAGCCAGATTCGCCATGGCCGTGACTTCGCCGGCGGCGGCGGCCTTTTGATACCAGACCCGGGCCTGGCCATAGTCCTGGGCCACGCCATTACCGCTCTGATAAAGCCACCCCAGGTTTCTCATAGCGACCGGGTATCCGGCCTCCGCCGCTTTCTGGTACCATTCCCGCGCCAAGTCATAGTCCCGGCTGACGCCCCAGCCATTCTGATGCATAAGGCCAAGGTTGTTCATGCCGATCGGATCTCCGGCCTCCGCTGCTTGCCGGTACCAGCGGATGGCTTCGGCGTAGTCCTGCGCCACGCCGAGGCCCATGCCGTACAGGTAGCCCAGGTTGGTC
>JAFAUY010000253.1 GCA_019243005.1 Verrucomicrobiota bacterium
ACGCCACGTCGAAACGAAACGCGCTGACCGCTCCCTGCTCGTTGCCGCAGCCGTGCAGTTCGTTGACCGCGTAAACAAACTTTTTGTCCGGACTCACCACGAGGTAGGAAGGGTTTACCGTCTCGGCCGGCGCGGCGAGCGGTTGCAGGTCGCCGGTGTCGGCGTTGAACCGAAAGCTGTAAATGCCTTTGCTCTTGCCGGACGTGTAAGTACCGACCAGCACGTCAAAGCTGTTGCCGTTCGTAGGTTCGGTTGCCTGGCTGGCCGGCGGCACGCAGCCGAGCCAGGCCCAAAGAAGGCAAGAAACGGCTACGGCCCGTGAGGGATGAATGTCCCGTAAGCGAAAGCTGGAACTTTGGCGCGGTTTGTTAATCATAGGCGGGGGAATCGGTTGGGTTGGTTGGTTAGCCCGGGGGTTTGGATCGAACGCTCCTGCGCGGTGTCGATTTGGCTTCAGACTATTTTCGCTTTCGGGTATGCTCGCGCGTTCACGCGCCGCAGGCGCAACGGAAATGCCGCGTGCAATGGGCTTAATCCGGGAGCCAGCGGGCCACGGCCGTCCCCGCGACCGAATGGTTTTTCGCCCGGCACTGAAACTCAGGCCGGCTCAATCCCTAAGTATCAAGGTGAGGGCGTATGAACCGGCTCGGCACCGATGACGATCCATCCCGGTGCAGCCACGCCCCTTATGCAAACGATGCAAACGACAAGGAAACGATGAAGACGCGCTTTCTACTTTTTTTAACAGGGTTAATGATTGGCTTTACCGCGCCAGCCATCACCGCGGATTTACCCGGCGATGCCAAAACGCTCGATGGATTGATTGCGCTCGGCCGTAAGTATCAGGACGCGTACAACCAAAACAATGCGGCCGCTCTGGCCGATCTCTTTACGGAGGACGCCATGCTGGTGACGCCGGAAGGGCTTGCCTCCGGCCGGCAGGCCATCGAGCGATGGTATGCGGACGAGTTCCAGAAATGGCACGCCTTGAATGACAAAACCTGAACCCGTTTAACAACCGCACTGGTACCCAGACAACGCGATCAATGGAGGTGTGACCCTATGTTCAATCGACTTTACCGCCTGGTTCGCGGGTCGTTCGGCATCCTTCTCGGAGGCCTGGAGCGACAACGCCCCGAGGCGCTCCTCGAAACCGAACGAGAGAATTTGCGTAAGCAGATCGCCCAATATAACCAGGGCCTCGCGGCCAATGCCGGCCTTTGTGAGCGCTTGATCACGCAAGTGAAGACCCTGGAGCGGGACGAAAAAGGACTTCAGGCGAAGACGACTGCCCTCGTCCGCACCGGGAATCGTGAACTGGCGGGATCTTTTGCCGTGCGTTTGCAGGGGGTCCGTCAAGGGCTCCAGCAGTGCCGGGCGGATCTCGAACAGGCGGAAGAAACTTATCGCCAACTGGTCCGGGCCCGGGACGTGGCGATCCAGCATGCGCAGTCCCGGATTGAGGCGCTACGCCTGATGCTGGACGACCTCAAGATCAAACGGGCGACCGCTGAACTGACCGAAATGGCTTCCGGTCTGATCATCCGGATCGGCGGGGCCGGTGATACCCTGACGCGCTTGCAGGAGATGGTGGAGCAGGAACGCGACAAAGCCGCGGGCAAGGCGCGTATCGCCCGCGATACCCTCAACACCGGCGGCATCGTCCTTCAGGAGAAAGAGCGAAAAGCTCTGGAGGAACAGGCCCTGGCGGATTTCGTGGTCACGGAAGGTCTCGGATGGGAGACGCAGCGCATCCCTCTCGACGGGTGTGGTTGCACCAAGGACGTGAAAAGGCTAAAATAGGGTCGTTAGAAAGCGAGCGTTCGCTTGGATATCTACCTGTCGTGCCTCATCGGAGGCTTTATAGCGCTGGTCGCTTTCGGTTTGTGCGGCGCGGGGTTCCACCATTTCGGAATCCATCATGGCCATGGCAACCCCCTTCACCCGCAAACCGCGGGTCACCTCCACCACGGTTCGCTCCGGCCCGAGGCGGCGCGACCTCCGGGTGGACACTCCGCCGGGCATCGTCACCTGGACTCGGATCCGGTCTTTACCTGGCTCGCGTGGTTTTCCCCGCTTTACCTTTGCGGGATGGTGATGGGCTTTGGGCTTACCGGCGCGTTGGTCGCACCCGTCGTCCAGGGCTGGCCGTGCCTGGTGCTGGCGCTCCTGGGCGCTTACCTGGTACGTACCTTTTGTATCCGCCCGCTGATGTCCGGCGTGCTGATGTGGGCATCCGCTCCGGCCAGAACCCTCGATGCGGCCGTGCTCGAGACCGGCGCTGCGGCAACCAACTTCGACGACCAGGGCTACGGCAT
>JAFAUY010000049.1 GCA_019243005.1 Verrucomicrobiota bacterium
GGCATGCGGTGGCGATCGAGGTGCGCCGCTTCGGGCAGCAACTCTTCTTTACCGCCCTGACCGGGGCAACACCGGACAATGCAGAATGGATTCGCCGCAAGGCCAACACCGTTCAGCGTTTCCACCGCAGCTCTTACGCCATCGGGCTCGATTTGCGACAGAAAAACAGCAACCTGGCCGACAAGTATGGCCTCCCCATGTCAGATTACGCCGCGCACGGCGGGTCGTTTCCTTTGAACGTGGCAGGCGCCGGGGTAATCGGCTCGTTGACCGTGTCCGGCCTGCCGCAACGTGAGGACCACGAACTGGTGGTAGAAGCGTTGTGTGCGCATCTGGGGCGAGATTACCGCGAACTGGCGCTGCTAGAGCCTGCATCGCCCACCAATCCTTAGAGATTGGTGGGCGATGCAGGCTATATAGCCCGCGCAACCATGCGCTCGTCGTCGCTGCGGCTTTGGCGGGATCTTTTTGCGGGCTAGTTGCGCAAAAAGATCCCGCCAAAGCCGCAGCGACGACGAGCGCATGGTTGCGCGGGCTTAGCGGAAGGGCTGGCCGATCAAACGCGACACCGCCGCGCAGAAGTGGTCAAAGGGATCGCCCGGCACGCGATCTATGATCGGAATGGGTTCTCCCTCGGCCCCGGGGAAGCACTGGTCGCCGCTCGAGATGAGTTGGCGATCGGCGTATTCGATCTGGAAATGAAACCCATAGCCGTCCCGCACGCGGACAACGTTCGGGTAATAGCGTCGCCAGGTCCACGCATTGAGCGCGTCGAGCTCGGCGCGGAACCGGCGCCACAACGCCGGGGCGGGAATCGCCAGCGTTTGGGCGCCGCTGGCGGCAGCCTCGGAAAACTCGCAATGGCGGCAACGGCTGTACCAAAGGCCGTTCGGGTAAAGTTTAACCGCGTAACTGGTGCCGAAATAACCTCCGATTGAAAGGTCGAACTGGATCGGTAAAAACGCGACCCCGGCCGGTTCGGCGACAGGCCGCTGACAAAGAGCTTGATACATCCCGGCAGTGAGAATGCGGTTTTGGGGGGCAGCGAGGCAACGCGATTTCCCGGCCGGTTTTGGAGGCGTGAGGGTCTCTCTAAAAACCCGCAAAGGGTAGCGCGTTTACGGAAGTTTGTCCGCTCGCAAACGAAGCATGAGGCAATCCGGGCGGTTACGGTGTAAGAATCCAAAAGACCGTTTCGAAAGGCCATCTCATGAGCGAAATGACCAAATGCCCGGAATGCGGCGGCACCGTCGTGCAGGTGCTGCCCGACCCTCCAAACGAGCCCCGTGCCTGCCTGCGATGCCAAAGCTGCGGCAAAGAGTTCGAGTGGCTTGAGGCCCAGTACACCGAACGATGGCAGGACGGCTGAGCTTTCCGCCCCGCTCCTTTACAGGACCATGCCAATGAGACAAGGATGGCGCAGGCCGGAGCGCTTGCGAGAAACCACGGTGAGGGGGGGATTCGAACCCCCGGTACCCTTTTGGGGTACAACGCTTTAGCAAAGCGCCGCTTTCGACCGCTCAGCCACCTCACCAGCGGGAGGGAGCAAGGCTAACCGCGGCCACGAGGGACGTCAAACGAAACCTCACCGGCGAGGCGAGGCAGCGCGGTCCGCCCCGCTTGATGAATTGCGCCCAGAGGCCTACCGCGTTGCGTTACTTCCGGGGCATTTGCTGCCGGGCTTTTTGGATTATATTTTCCCTTCAAGAGCTGGTATGGTTATGCACCGGCTATCCTGCGCAAAGTCATGAGTTTGCGTTTGCTCGTTCTGGCCTGGCCCCTGTTGGATAAGGGGGGTTCCGATACCGTCCACTTGGCGCCGTCCCTATTACCGGCCGAGGTGTTTCCGTGGCCCGTGGCGCTGGTGGCGATCCTTTTGTGCCTTTTGACCGGTGCGACCTGTTCCCGCGCGCTCGACGGCACCCGCGCCGTCCTGGAGAAGTGCGCGCCGGCTGCGCTCCTGACCGGGATCGGCGTCGCCGCCGGTACCTTCCTGTTGTGCGTTCTGCTTTTACTAACCGGGGTGGGGATCATCGGCTTACCGGTGTTGGCCGGCATTGCCCTGGTGTTCGCGTTAGTTGGCAGCACGGCCATCTTCCAACTGATCGGCCAACGGCTGGCCCCAGGTCTTTCCGGCCACTCCCGGGGTAATCTCCTCGAAATCTTGCTAGGCGCCCTGCTTTGTTGGGTGCTTTACTGCCTTCCTCTGATCGGTTTGCTGGTTGCCGGCCTGGTTTCCACGACCGGTTCGGGGGGATTCGCCCTATACATACTCAACGCGGTTGACCCGTCCCGGCGGCTCCAGCGCTACCTGGAGCGGCATTATCCTAAACCGGCCCGGCAACCGCAGGCGATCGAACCTGCCGTGCGCGGAGTCGCGGAACCGGAAACCCTCGTCCCGGCACCCCTGGCGATACCACGCGCGACGTTCTGGCCGCGGCTCCTCGCCAACCTCATCGACTTCCTGATCGTGTATTCCCTTTTGTACTTCCTCGGGGGTACCCGCGTGTTGCTGCCTGCATGGGTCCTTTACCGGTTCGCCATGTACGCCTCGCGCAGCACCACCTTGGGAGGCATCGTGCTTGGGTTGGAGGTGATCAAAGCCGATGGCAGCTTTCTGACCGGCGATTATTCGACCTCCCTGATCCGTGCCCTGGCCAGCTTGCTTTCGTTGTTGCCTTTGGGACTCGGCTTTTTGTGGATTCTATTCGATCCGGACAAGAACGCGTGGCACGATCGAATTAGCCGGACCTTCGTCGTGCAAATCCAACTGCCCAGGCCGCAGCCGCCGGCGACGCTTCCGGTACAGGCCCGGGCGGGCAGCGGGTAGCAGGACGAGTACCGGGTGCCGTGTGACGAAACGCAGCCGTTGCGCGCCGGGCATCGGGCGAACGAAAAAAATCTATTCAATTACGCGTTGGGAAGGCCGAAATCGAAAAACAAGCGTACTTGACCATTATTGGACTTGCCCGTCGTGCTTTGGACACCGAAAAGCGTTAGCTGGCCTGCAATCGAAGGTTCGCCCACCCCACTCGGTGTTTCGTACATCCCCGAACAAAGGGCGTTCAACTTTGCGCTTTATTCCTGCCACGCCCATAAAGTCACGTTGCTGCTTTACGGCGCCGATGATTTTGTGACGCCGCTGCGCGAAATCTGGTTGGTTCCTTTGGTGCACAAGACCAAACGGGTGTGGCACTACCGGTTACCCGAAGACGAGCTGCAGGAAGCCGTGTACTACGCCTACAGCATCGATGGCCCGCCTCCGCAGGGGCCGTATCGCTGGCACGCCTTTGATCCCGAGAAAATTTTGCACGATCCGTACGCGAAGCGCATTTTTTTCCCCCCTGGTTTCAGCCGCGAGGCTGCCAGGCGGAAGGGCAGCAACGCCGGACGCGCCCCGCTAGGATTGATTCGGGCCCAGGATGAACCGTTCGAGTGGTCCCGGGGTCGCCGGCCACGGCACTATTCGGATGCCATCATTTACGAGATGCACGTGCGCGGCTTTACGGCGAGCCCGACGAGCGGCATCGCTGCGCCCAAGGCCGGCACCTTCGCCGGGATCACGGAAAAAATCCCCTACCTCCGGGAGCTTGGCGTTACGATCGTCGAGCTCATGCCGGTTTACCAGTTCGACCCGCAGGAGAACAACTATTGGGGATACATGCCGCTCAACTTTTTCGCGCCCCACCTTGGGTACGCCGCGGACCAGCAGCAACCACTGATGGAGTTCAAGCAGATGGTCGACGCGCTGCACCAGGCCGACATCGAAGTGGTTCTGGACGTCGTCTACAATCACACGGCGGAAGGGGATCACAACGGGCCGGTTTATTCGTTCAAGGGCATCGATAACGCCAGCTTTTACCTGATGACCGATGACCCCGCTTCTCCCTACGCCAACTTTTCCGGGACGGGCAACACGCTCAACGTGAGCGACCCCTGCATTACGAGCCTCATCCTTGACAGCTTGCGGTACTGGGTCACGGAAATGCGCGTGGACGGTTTCCGGTTTGACCTTGCCTCGATCCTGACCCGGCGGCCGGACGGTTCGATCGTCGATGATCCACCAATCCTGGTCGCCATGCGCACCGATCCCGTCCTAAGCAAGGTTCGAATGACTGCCGAACCGTGGGACGCCGGGGGCGCCTACCAACTCGGCACGGCTTTCCCCGGCACGTTCTGGCACCAGTGGAACGGTAAATTTCGCGATGACCTGCGGCGGTTTGTGCGCGGCGATCCCGGCATGGTACCCAGCGTGATGCAGCGGCTTTACGGCAGTGACGACCTGTTTCCTGACCGGATTGAAGAATCGCGGCGGCCGTTTTACAGCATCAACTACGTCACCTCCCACGACGGCTTTACGTTGTACGATCTCGTTTCCTACAACGAACGCCACAACGAGGCCAATGGACACAATAACACGGACGGTCCGGCGGACAATTACAGCTGGAACTGCGGGGGCGAAGGCGACGAGGTGCCGCCGGAGGTCTTTAAACTGCGCCTGCAACAGGCCAAAAACCTGTTTTGCCTGACGATGCTATCCAACGGGCTGCCCATGTTCATGGCCGGGGACGAATTCCTGCACACCCAGCACGGCAATAACAACCCTTATAACCAGGACAATGAGATCAGCTGGATGAACTGGAACCGCTTGCGCAAGCACGCGGATTTCTTCCGCTTTTGCAAATGCATGATCGCATTTCGCAAGGCGCACCCGACGCTTTCCCGGGGCCGGTTCTGGCGCGAGGACGTGCGGTGGCGCGGCACGGGCAATGCCGTCGATCTTTCGTTTCCATCCCGGTCCCTGGCGTTCTACCTGCAAGGCGGTGAGTACGACGACGTTGACCTGTACGTGATGATCAACGCGTACACCGAACCCCTCGCGTTCACGATCTGTGACGGTTTCTATAAGCCGTGGTTTCGGGTCATCGACACCAGCCGGCCGTCGCCTTTCGATATCCTGGAACCCGGACACGAAGAGCAGGTCATCGGTTCGCAGCGCCTTGTGCCGGCGCATTCGGTGACGGTGCTGGCCCAGTGAGGCGGCGGGCCGGGCGACCCCGCGAGGACAGCGGGCGCCGGACGCGCCCTGAAGAGCCCGTCCGGCGCAGGGACGCCGCGGTGAATTTCCCTGGCCATCGCACACGCCCTCTATCTATTGATAGTGGCAGCATTCCGGAGGAAATATCTCTATGAGTCAACAAGCTGAACTCTCTTGGGACGGACACCAAGCCAAGGTCCCCCTGGTCGAAGGCACTGTCGGTGAGAAGGCCATCGATATCAGTAAACTTCGTGATCAGACCGGCCTCATCACCCTTGATGTCGGCTACGGGAACACCGGGTCTTGCCTGAGCGCCATCACGTTTATCGATGGAGAACAGGGAATTCTGCGTTACCGGGGGATCCCGATCGAAGAACTGGCCGAACAATCGACCTTCGTCGAGACCGCCTACCTGCTGATTTACGGAAAGCTCCCGTCGAAGGACGGGCTGAAGTGTTTTTCCGACCTGCTCACCAAGCATGAATTGATTCACGAGGACATGAAGTTTCACTTCGAAGGATTTCCGCCCAATGCCCACCCGATGGCGATCCTCTCCTCGATGATCAACGCCGCCGGTTGTTACTACCCGCAGCTGCTTGCGCCCCAGGACACAAAAGACTTTGACGATGAAACGGCGTTTATCATTTCTCAAGTTCGTACGATCGCGGCGTTTGCTTACCGTAAATCACGCGGGCTGCCCTTCATCTACCCCAAGCCGCAGCTCAAATACTCGGCGAACTTTCTGCACATGATGTTCTCCGAGCCCAATGCCGACTACGACCTGAAACCGGAAGTCGTGCGCGCCCTCGACCTGATTTTCGTCCTCCATGCCGACCACGAGCAGAATTGTTCCACGTCCACGGTGCGAATGGTCGCGTCCAGCAAGGCCAACCTCTTCGCCAGCGCAGCCTCGGGCGTGTGCGCACTCTGGGGACCGCTCCACGGCGGCGCAAACCAAGCGGTGATCGAAATGCTTGAACAAATCCGCCGCGAAGGCGACGACGGCTCGCGTTTCCTGCAAGCCGCCAAGGACAAGAAGAGCGGGCGCCGGCTCATGGGTTTCGGGCACCGCGTTTACAAGAACTACGATCCGCGGGCCAAAATCATCAAAAAACAATGCGACGAACTGCTGGCCGCGCTGAAGATCGACGACCCGCTGCTGGATATCGCCCGGCAACTCGAGCAGACCGCCCTGCATGATTCGTATTTCGTCGAGCGTAAACTTTATCCGAACGTCGATTTCTACAGCGGCATCATGATGCGCGCCCTCGGGATCCCCGTCGAAATGTTCACGGTGATTTTCGCGATCGGCCGGATGCCGGGCTGGATCGCGAATTATCGCGAGGTCAGCGAGAGCCAAGGCGGACGCATCTGCCGTCCGCGGCAGATTTATACCGGCACACCGCTTACCCACTACGTACCCGTCGACCAGCGCGGAAACGCGTGATTCACTTTCCGGGCGAATCCCGCAGGGCCGGCAGCCAGGCTGTCTCCCGCAGCGGATTCGCCCTCGACATCGCCCGTTGGCCGGATCAGCCGAAGAGACCGCGTGCCGTCATCCCCGCAGGACGGGCGGCGGCGCGGCCAGGCTTTTACGGGCCTGTTCCAGGGCGGCCTTACGCGTCCGGAAACCTTGCACGGGGTCGCGGCCCACCAGCCAAAAGCACCAACCGCCGGCATGCGCCCGGTTCAGGCGTCCCTTGAATACGTAAACCGTCCGTCCGCAGATGCGGTACTGCTGTGGTAAACAAACTTCGTGGTTCATGGCGTCAGGGCGGCGATTAACGCATCAATCCTTCGTATACCGCGTGCAGCTCGAGTACAAAGCGGTACAAAATATTCCCGCGCGCGACGGTATTGATGAAAGGTTCAAGCGTAATTGTCAAAGCTTGCGTGCAGGATAGGGACGCATTTTTGATAATTCCTTCCGGACTAGAAAATGCCACGAATGCCACAATCGTCCTTTTCGGTGGATCGCCGTGGGCGCCGTGTTCCGCCGTGGCGCCGTGTGCTTCTTCTCCGCTGTGCCCGCCATCTCCGCTGCGGCCGCCGTGTGACCGGCACAACCGGGGCCTGTCGTACCCGCGAACTTTCCCCCGGTGCGTACACGGGCAGCTATTTTCGACATCGACGGTACCCTGGTGGATTCGGTCGACATTCACGCGGAAGTCTGGCAACGGGTCCTGGCTGAATTCGGCAAGCAAATTAGGTTCGAGGACGTGCGGCGCCAGATCGGCAAAGGTGCCGACACCCTCCTTCCCGAATTTTTGACCAAGGAAGAGCTTAAGCAAAAGGGGAAGAAGATTTCCGAGTACCGGGCGGAACTTTTCAAGCGGGAGTACCTCAATCGGGTCCGGCCGTTTCCCAAGGTGCCGGACCTGTTTCGCCGGATAGACCGCGCAGGCATCCGGATCGCCCTGGCCTCTTCGAGCAAGGCGGATGAGGTGACGCATTATAAAAAACTCTGCGGCATCGAGGATTTGGTGGACGCGGAGACCTCTGCCGACGAAGCGGAAAAGTCGAAACCGTACCCCGACATCTTCGAAGCCGCGCTGGGAAAGCTGCCGTGGGTGACTGCGGCTGAAGCGCTTGCGATTGGAGATACGCCGTACGATGCGGAAGCGGCGGGCAAAAGCGGGATCCGGACGATCGGCTTGCTCAGCGGCGGGTTTCCGGAAGAGGACCTGCGTAAGGCAGGCGCTATCGTCATTTACCGGGACTGCGCCGACCTGCTGGAGCGCTTTGACGCTTCACCGTTCATGGCCGGCTGAAAAGGCTCACACTCCGGCCACATCGTAGCGGTCCAAAATCCGGTAGAAGTCTGGGTGGTCCGGCAGCGGTTCGTTTTTTACCACCCTCAACCGCGGTTCCGCGTCGTGATCCCCGAACACTTCGATCAACGCGGTCTCGAAATCCTCGCCCGTGTAACACACGCCCCAAGGCGCTGCGGGATCGTCGAACCGATACCGGCCCTGCCGGGACCAGTGGATCGGGTCGGGGTATTTGCGGTGCGAGATCCGCACCAGCCGCGCCGGGCTTTGGATGAGGCAAAGCGGGCGTTGGTGGAGGTTGAACGGCGGCTCAGTAAGCGCCATGGCGGTCGTGGCGCTCGGCCGCAGCGACCGCTTCGGGGAACTGGCCTGCACGAAGCAGGTCCAATGGGCGGCGGCCCTGCAGGGAATGGCGCGGGCTTAAGAAGAAGAGCATGGCTCCGAAACCCGCGTCGGTCGGCAGCGCTGCCAAGCACTCCCGAATGCCCGGCAGCACCCCGCGCTCATTGAATTGCCAGACCGGGTAGCGCCACTTGCCGGCGCTCGTGCGCCACGCTACCAACGCCCGCTCGCGCCGCTGGTAATCGACTGACTGCCGTTTGTTTAAGCCGAGCAACTCAGCCACCTGCTCAGATGAGAGCGAGCCGCCTTCGGCCTGCTCAAGCTGCTTGCGGGCCAGGACGCCGCGGGCAAGGACGCGCGCCTTGGCGGCCTGTTCTTCGGAGGCTTGCGGCGCCTCAAAGCTGTCGATCACCGACCGGAGGAACTCGTCGACGGGAACTCCCTGGGGGCGGAACGCCTTCAAGGCTTCATGGGCGCGATGCACGGCCCGCTGCAGGTCGGTCATGCCAAAAGCGTAAAGCAAAAGCGCAAGCCGGTTTCAAGCCCAACGCGCTGCCACCTCAGCCGCGCAGGCCCGCAAGAGTTCCGGGGCACGCCGCATCGCCTCGGCGGTGGGAACGGAACCGCCCGCCAGGGCCGCGACCTCATCGAAGTGTTCGAGCAGGAGCGGCCGGGCACCGGGGTCAACCCGCCCGGCGAAAGCGATGCAGGCCTTGCCGAAGCGACGTGCCAGCGCCGCAACGCCCGCCGGCGCTTTGCCCTCGAGGGTCTGGGCGTCCAGGCTCCCCTCACCGGTGATGATGAGATCGGACTTGGCGACCGCTTCCGCCAAACGGAGTAACCCTGCGACCTCATCAAAGCCGCGGTGGACTTCGGCTCCGCAGAAAGCCATAAGGCCGAAGCCCAGGCCGCCGGCGGCGCCCGCACCCGGGCGATCCCGAAAATCTTCCTCGCGCCAAGCGGCAACGACGTCCGCGAGTCGGTTCAATCCTACCTCAAGCGCGCGAATCTCCGTTTCGCCGGCCAGCCCTTTCTGGGGACCGTAAACCCGGGTTGCGCCGCGTTCGCCCAGCAGCGGATTAAAGACGTCCACGGCCGCCACCACTCGCCCGCTTAACCAGGAGAGGTCCCCGGGCGGAACAAGCCTATCAAGCCGAGGCAAATTTGCCGGCACCGGCTCCAGCTCAAGCCCGCTTCCATCCAGGAAACGAAAACCGAGGGCGGCGGCGACGCCCGTGCCCCCATCATTGGTGGCGCTGCCGCCAACGCCGATCACCACCCGATCGGCTCCGCTGCACCGGAGCGCATGGGTCAACATCTCACCGGTGCCGTACGTGGATTGACGCTCGACGCGGCGCTCATCCGGGGCGACGCGCCAGAGCCCGCTGGCCTCGCTCATATCGAGGATTGCGGATCTCATCGAGCCTTGGCTGACCAGGGCATATTTGGCGGAAACCGGCCGGCCGAGAGGATCACGGACCGTACAGGAAACCCAAGATCCACCCAGCGCCTCGCAAACGATTCTCGCCGTTCCTTCGCCGCCATCCGCTACCGGCCGGCGACAAAATTCCAGGTCCAGGTTCGGCGGGGAACCTGCGCGCCAGCCTTCGGCGATTGCGGCCGCAGCCTCCTGCGCCGAGAGCGAGCCTTTAAATTTATCGGGGGCAACGAGGATGCGCATAAGCGGAGGCATCATTGAGTGGTGCGAGGTGCCCCCCCGCGGTCCGGCGTGCCGCCGGCACCGGGCTCATGCGCGGGAACGCCGGCAAGGTGGGCCGGCACCACGCTGAGGACCAGAATCACGCCCAGAAACAAAAACGACGCGATGACGTACAAGCCGGCGTCCAGGCGGTGGGTTCGATCGGCAACCCAACCTACCAGGTAGGGACTCACAAACCCGGCCAGGCCACCGATCGAATTGACCATGGCAATGCCGGCCGCAGCGGCCGAACCGGCCAGCAACGCTGTAGGCATGGTCCACGCCAGCGGAAAAGAGGACAAGATTCCAGCCGTGGCCAACGAAAGGGCCGCGAGGGCGACCGGCAGGTTGGAAGGAAACCACGTGCTGAGGATCAGCCCCAAACCACCGGCGCTTGCCACCGCGGCGAAATGCCAGCGCCGTTCCCGGCAGAGGTCGGAACTTTTCCCGACCAGGACCATGACGACCGCCGCGCAGCCGTACGGGACCGCCGTCAACAGCCCGATCCCGAGGGCTTCTTTCACACCCGTGTTTTTGATAATTTGCGGGAGCCAGAACCCGATGCCGTAAATACCCATGCTGATGCAGAAATAAATCGCCGAAAATAGGAGCACCCAGGGGTTGCGCAAAGTTTGCCCGACCGACAGGTGACGCTTGGTGCGCTCCTCACTTTCCAGGTTGGCCAGCAGGAGCTGGCGTTCGGCGCCGGCGAGCCACTTCGCTTCCCGCACACCGTTATCGAGGTAGAAAAGGACCCAGATCCCGATGATCACGGAAGGGATCCCTTCCAGCAGGAACAGCCATTGCCAGCCGGCGAGGCCGCCCGCTTTCGAACACGCCTGCAGAATCCAGCCGGAAAGGGGGCCGCCAATCACGCCCGTCGCGGCGATTGCCATCATGAACCAGGCCACGACCCGGGCCCGCCGCCTGGCCGGATACCAGTCGGTGAGGTAAAGGATCACGCCTGGGAAGAACCCGGCCTCGGCCACGCCGAGGAGAAAACGCAGGCCGTAAAAAGTCCAGGCTCCGTTGGTGAACATGGTGGCCGCCGAAATCAATCCCCAGGTGATCATGATCCGAGCGATCCAGAAGCGGGCGCCGACCTTGCGCATCAGCAGGTTGCTCGGCACTTCGAAAAAGAAATAGCCGATGAAAAAAATGCCGGCGCCGGTGCCGTAAACCGTGTCACTGAGCCCGAGGTCGGATTGCATCTGCAACTTGGCGAACCCGACGTTAACCCGGTCGAGAAAGGCGACGATGTAACAGAGAAACAGGAACGGGATGAGGCGCAGGGTGACCTTTGCGTACACCGCGTCTTCATCCGGCAAAACGCCGGCCAGGGGGGTGCTCATGCGTGTATGGTTATACCGCCTGGATGGCTTCCGTCAGTTCGTCCCACTGTGCGGTGAGTTGTTTGAGGCTGCTGGTCACCTGCGCCAGTTCCATCGCTGCCTGACCCGCATCGGCCGCCTGCAGGCGGTTGATCAACGATTTCTGCCTGTCTTCCAATTCCAGGATTTCGCCCTCGACCCTGGTTAATTGTTCCTCCAGTGCCTTACGCCGGCGGGAACGTTCCTGGCGCGCCTCAGCTTCCTGGCGGCGGCGATCCTTTTCATTCGCACGGGCGCCGCGGGAAACCGGGATTTCCGCTGCCGTCGACTCGCTGCGGGCCTTCTCCTCCTCCAAACGTTCCGTTGCCAGGCGATCTTGAAAGTATTCGTAGCCGCCCGGGTAGAAACGGACCCGTTCTCCATCCAGGTAGAGGACAGCGGTGGCCAGTTGCTGGATCAGGTAAAGGTCATGGCTCACGAAAACCATCGTACCGGGGTAGCGCTGCAAGGCGGCCACCAACGCGTCAACGCTCTGGATGTCGAGGTGCGTGGTGGGTTCGTCCAACAACAAAAAATTGGGCGGATCGAGAAGCAGTTTCGCCAGTGCCAGGCGGCTCTTTTCACCGCCGCTGAGCGCTGCAACCGGTTTGAACACGTCTTCGCCATGGAACAGGAATGCGCCCAGCACGTTTCGCGCGGCAGCCTCGCCCGGCGAACGCGACAGATCGAGCGCTTCCTCCAGGACGGTGCGATCAGGACGGAACATCTCCATCCGTTGCTGGGAAAAGTAACTTAACTCGACGTTATGCCCCACTTTCCGCGCGCCGCTGCCGAGAGGCAGGGAACCGGCCATCAGCTTAAGGAGGGTGGACTTGCCGGTACCGTTCCGGCCCAGCACCGCCAACCGCTGGCTACGGGAAATTTCCAGGGTCAGATTCCGGAACAGCACCCGATCACCGTAGTTGAAGCCGGCGCGGTTCAGGCGCAACACCTCCGCACCGCTGCGGGACGGTTGCGGGAATTGAAAGTCGATCCCGGCCGTCGGAGCCTCCGGGGCCTCGAGGATTCGAATCTTTTCGATCTGTTTCAGCTTGCTCTGCGCCTGGGACGCCTTGCTCGCCTTGGCCCGAAACCGGTCAACAAACGCCTGGAGGCGCTCCACCTCGCGCTCCTGGTTGCGGTAAGCCGCCGCGAGTTGTTCGCGCCGGGCCGTTTTCTGACCCAGGTAGGCGTCGTAATCGCCTTTGTACTGGGTCAAGGTCCCGCGTTCCAATTCGATGATCCGGGTCACCAGACGATTCAGGAAGGTCCGGTCGTGCGAAATGATCAGTAACGCGCTCCGGCTGCCTTGCAGGTATTGCGTCAGCCAGGTAACGGAGTCAAAGTCCAGGTGATTGGTCGGCTCATCCAGGAGCAGCAGGTCCGGTTCACTGACCAGTAAACGGGCCAGGTGAGCGCGCATCACCCAGCCGCCGCTCAGTTCGCGTGCTGCGCGCGCGAAATCTGCCTGCTGAAAACCGAGGCCGCGCAGGATGCGTTTGGCTTCCGCTTCCCGTGCCGGGTCGATGAGGGCTTCGTCTTCCGGTGTCCCCGGACGGCGCCGGGCGTTCCGGCCGGCACCCGGCAAGGCCATCTCAAGGACGGTTTCCTCAGACGCGGGTGCACTTTCCTGCGGCAGGTAGCCGAGGGTGACGCCGCGGGCCCAGGTCACCTCACCCGCGTCAGCCTCTTCCAAATCGCCAATGATCTCCAGCAGAGTCGATTTTCCCGCTCCGTTCGGCCCGACCAACCCAATCCGGTCACCAGGGTTAATTTGAAAGGAGATTGCCTGGAACAGCGCATCGCCCCCATACGCCTTGCTTAAACCCGCTACCGTCAACATTTAGGATGCCACAAATGCCACAAGCCGAAAAATGCCACAAATGACGGACTTCGATTTTACTCGACGCCCGCTATTGCCCAAGGTGTTCCTGAAATTTTTTAACTTTCGGAGCGACCACGAGGCGGCAGTAAGCCTGGTTGGGATTTTTGGCGAAGTAATCCTGGTGATAATCTTCCGCCGGATAAAAGGCTCGCAACGGGACGATCTCGGTGACGATCGGGTCCGGCCAATCCTTCTGCGCCTCGGCCTTCACCCGTTCGGCCGTGGCCTTTTGCATTTCGTTCGCGTACAGGATGATTGACCGGTACTGGGCGCCCTCGTCCGCACCCTGCCGGTTCAGCGTCGTGGGATCGTGCGCACGAAAAAACTTCTCCAGTAAGGCTTGATACGAGACGACGGACGGGTCGAATTCGACCTGGATCACTTCGGCGTGACCGGTGCGCTCGCTGCAAACTTGTTCATACGTGGGATTGGCAGTGTGGCCGCCGGCGTAGCCGCTGACGACCTTTTTCACCCCATTGACCAGCTTGAACTGTGCGTCCAAACACCAAAAACAACCGCCGCCAAAAACGGCCGTCTCGGTGTTTTGGGGTTTCTGCGATGTATTCATATCGGCAAAACAAACCGTCGCCGGCGCAAGCAGGCAAACGGCAAGCAACAGACGAAGAAAGGCAAGCATCGGGACTCGTTGACTGGTTATTCGAAGAATTTTTCGTACTCGCCGTAACCTTCCTCAGCGAGTTTTTCTTTGGGGATGAACCGCAACGCGGCTGAGTTTATGCAATAACGCAAACCGGTCGGTTCGGGCCCGTCGTCGAACAGGTGACCCAGGTGGGAATCACTGCCGGCGCCGCGCACCTCGGTCCTGATCATGCCGTGAGAAAGGTCCCGCTTCTCGGCCACCGACTGCTCGTTGATGGGGCGAATAAAACTCGGCCAGCCGGTGCCGGAGTCGAATTTGTCAGTCGAGCTGAACAGCGGTTCGCCCGAGATGACGTCGACATAGATCCCCTCAGCATGATTGTCCCAATAGGCGTTATGAAAGGGCGGCTCAGTGCCGTTCTGGCAAGTAACACGGTACTGCTCAGGCGTAAGCTTCTCTTTGAGTTCTTGGTCGGACGCGTTTTTCATATCGGAAAAGTTGGTTGAAGCGATTTGGCTGGCAACGGTCGCCACCTCCGCTCAAGCAATCTGGCGTCAAGCCGGCCAAAACGCGAATTTTCTGAAGGTCAGGCTCCTGCGGATACGAGACCGCGCAGGCTCCCACTATTCCCGGTATCGCATTTTCGGACTGCCCGATTGCCTGGTGACAAAAGCCCGGGCTTTGTTTTAGATTTTTCGAATGCGAATTCTCCCTGGACTTCTTGCACTCGTTACCACGACTGCCTCAGCCCTTGCCGCGCCGGTAACCACTGAGCCGACTACGTTTCATGTCCGGTCTCAAAGGGGCGCCGATCAAGTGTATCACTTTGAAATTCCGGCCAGCCAAAGCAGTACCGGGCAGCCGATTTCGCAGCAACAGGCCACGCTGGCAGCAATTTACTGGGCCAAAGGGTTCTACAATGCGACCAACCTGAAGGTGGACTCGATCCGGTACGAAAATGAACCGAACCCGCATTATCTGGCGCAACTGACCGGCGACACGGGAGGCTCATCTCAGACCCTGTATGCGGCGGTGTTGCCGGATGGTAAAATTGCCCGCCCGGTTCCGGGACCGGCCCCGAGCAAAAAGGAAATGAGCAAACCGGCGAAGAAAGCGGGTCATAAATCGCACGGGCAAAGCGCCTGAGGCGACCGCCCGTTCGGGCAGGACGAAAAGCCCTTTTCCCCGATTGCGCGTATTCCTCCCCATCGGGACATGACCAAAAGGCGCCGGCCGGCCTCTTCAGGCCGGCCGTTGTCTTTGGCCCAGGTTGAAACCGGGCCGGTTGCGCGGTCAGGGGGCTTGAGCGCAACGAGAATGCATGCGCCCGGCTAACTGGCTTTACCCATCTTTAGACCCTGCTGGAGCTGTTTAGCCATCTGCAGATGATGGCTGACGATCGGCTCAACCGTCGCAATAAATTGTTTCAGCTTCGGATCCTGAGCTTTGCCAGCCTCGGCCTGGACATCCTGCAGTAGGCTCTGGTGGGCGGAGACCATGGTGTCGATATAACCTTTATCGAACGCCTCGCCGGATTTCTTCTCCAGCGTTTTGTACTTGGCCTCGTTAGCCGTACCCATGCTGGTGGGCAAGGCTACCCCGTCTTGGGCGGCGATCGGCTTCAGGAGCGAAGTTGACTTGGTGTGGTCGGTAATCATCATCTGCGCGAACTGTTTGATTTGCGCATTGGTGCTCTGCTTCAAGGCGAGTTTGGCCAATGAAATTTCTGTCTCGTCGCTCTGCGCAGCCTTCTGCATGAACGTTTTCTCATTCGAGGTCACGCCCTGTGCAGCTAAACTAATCCCGGCAACACAGACGGAGAGGGCCAACAGTAAGGAGATCGTCTTTTTCATAGCATGTCTTATCACTTTGCTGATCAATTAAGATCGCAAACTTTACGGCCGCAGTTCCTCACCCCGGTTCTGGCTGATGCGGAACTCGGGTGATTCCCTGAAGAAAAATTATTTCGCTTTGCCCGCTACGTTAGCATCAGAGCGCACCTTCAGATCGAAATGAGGCAGAAGGAGCTATATTATTATGCCTCGGGGTGCCAGTCCCAAGCGAGAACGGGAGTATAACGAGCTTAAAGAAAAGTTTCACGAGGAAGGCCGCTATGAAGGCCGCGAGGAGGAAGTGGCGGCTCGCATCGTCAACAAGCAGCGCGCCCAGAAAGGCGAGACCAAACAGCCAAGCAGCGATAAAAAGAAGTCAACCGGGACAAAGAAGGAAAAGGGCAGCTCGGATGCGGCCGGGAAAGGCGGCTCCGGCGCTGCCAAGAAAGCCGGTACACGGAAAAAATCGGCGTGAGCCGGCGCATTTTTTCCTAAGGTACGGTCGGGTTAGCCCATCGCTGCCGGTAAGGCGGCTCCGTAGCGGGACCTTCTACCCCGTTTTGGGTGGAACAGGCTCACTTTGCGGAGCTCGTTCCGGGTTACCACTCTCGAGCGCCTCAACCGCCCATTTGCCGTACTTGGTAAGAAAACGGGCGCCGTGTTCAGACAGGAGCTGCTGAGCCTTTTCAACCTCAGCGTCGCTTTCCGTCACCACGGCCAGTACCGTCCGGCCCTGTTCGAGTTCCTGCTTGTACTGCTGCATGTAAGCGTTGTCCTGGTCTCCGAAGTCCAGGCCGAAGTGGCTCACCTTTTCCCAAAACCCTCTGTCCCCCGTCGCGTCCGCGAGTTTCCCGGCATCCCGGGGTCCCTGCAACAAACCGACCTTTTCGGGTCCGAAGCCCGCTTCGTTGAGGTGCGAAGCGGCGTGATCGGCATCGGCTGATTCATCAAACACCGCATAAACCTGGTTTTGCGGATGACCCAACGAATCCTGGCCTTCAAAATCTCTGGCGTTTTCCATCTTTACTTCCGAGCGGTTTTCAGCGCGCGCGACAACCGCCGGGCGAGGCAGTATCGGCGAAGCCGTATCGCGTTCGCAGACGATGATGGGAATGGTTTTACGGCCCGGGAGGTGAGGGATGAACGCCGGCGTCACCGCGGCGAGCGCGGGATCACGCGGGACCATTTTTTTGAGGCAAAATGCAAAATCCAGTACCTGCGAATCCCGCGAAGTTCATGAGGTGGTATCGACAGAGACACCACAAACCACTCGCGCCGGTCATCCCGTTCTGGACCGACACCTTGCGATGCAAGTGTAACCACGCGAGATGGTCGGGGGACCGTCCCGCTCCAGCGGGTCGGCCCCTC
>JAFAUY010000114.1 GCA_019243005.1 Verrucomicrobiota bacterium
CGCTGATCCGGTCAGGGATTAAGGCAGATACCCCCGTGGACCGGCGATCCCAGCGGTTCCGGCCGAAGAAACCCTGGTCGGCAAGGGTCTTCATGGCTAGGACACCCAGCTTCTTCTCGACGAGCACCGGCAAAACATTCTTTATGATCAGTCGCCAGCCGTCGCAGCGAGCCTTCCAAATCGCGCCGGGCGCCCGCCGCGTCACGGGCGAGCGTCTTGGTCATGAGAAACACGCGTTCCCGGTATTTAGGGGTAAGAAAACGCCCGTATTTCACCTCGCTTCCCCCTTCCTGGTATTGCGGCGCGCTGTCGAAAAAGCGGATGCCCTCCTCAAGCGCCGTTTCGATCATCTTCTGGGCTCCGCGGTCATCCAGCATTCCGAGGTGGAAACCACCCAGGCCGAGCATGGTCACCCTCTCCTCCGTTCGTCCAAGCAGGCGACGCGGCAGCACCGGTCCCAACGGATCGGAACCTGGCTCGTCAGCCCGGAGCGGTTCATCGTAGCGGCCGGCAACGATCAATGCCGCCAGCGAAACGAGTCGTCGCAGGAACCCGCGACGGTTGAGACCGCCATCGTGCTGAGTCACCATTGCGTTCCTAAACCTCACGAATACCCGGCCGCTTTCATGCGCGAAACCGGATAACCCTTAACCCCGCGGTGAGCAGCAATGGCTCTCGATCGCCGGCCTCCGGACGCACGCGGGCCTCCATGATCATATTAATTATTATCTACCAGGGTTGACTGATGTTCAAACTACCTTTGGCTTGCTGGCCGAGCGCCGTTGCGACCTGTCCCTGTTTGCCCCCGTTTCCAGCTACATCCGGGAAGCGTCAGGCGAGCGAAGGTTCAAACGTGAATGGATCGGTTCCCCGGCTTCTGCGTGGCGCAGCGAGCGGTGTGCTTTTTCTGCTGGCCTCGTGCTCGGGCCAGGATATTGCTGTTCGGGAACATACTTCCCATGCACCGCCGGCCTCGAGCTTGAATTCACCAACGGCAGTCCCGAGCGGCAATCCAGGTTCTGCCGCCGGCCCTATCGGCGGCACCGGGGCGACGGGTTCGGGGGCAGGGGTGGTCCCTTCGCTGCGGTAACGGGAGAGGCGGTTGCCGGCTGCTCCCGCCTCCGGCGTTGCTGGCCGCCGGGAAAAAAGGGGCGCGGCCTTGTTGGAAGCAGGCGCTTCGCTAAGGTTTCAGCATTGCCATGAGCGGGAATGCCCTTGAACTGGTCGAGTACCTCAACAATTCCCGGCGGATGCTGGTCTTCACCGGGGCCGGCATTTCCACGAACAGCGGAATCCCGGATTTTCGGGGCCCACAGGGAGTCTGGACCCGGCGCAAGCCGGTGTATTACGACGATTTTATGACCTCGGAAGCCGCGCGGATCGAGCACTGGGATTACAAACTGGAAGGTTGGGAACGGTTTCGTACCGCGCGACCGAATGCGGTCCACCATGCCATCGTGGAACTTGAAAAGGCGGGCAAACTGCTCGTCGTGCTTACACAAAATATCGACGGGTTACATTCAGACGCCGGGACCAGCCCCGGCCGCTTGGTCGAATTGCATGGCACGAACCGGTTCGTTGAATGCCAAAATTGTCACCGGCGCAGTGATCCCGAGCCGCACTTTCAGTACTTTCAGGCTTATCGGAAACCCCCTTTGTGCGCTTGCGGCGGCTTTTTGAAGCCGGCGACGATCAGCTTCGGCCAGGGCCTCGACCCGGCAACGCTCGAACGCGCGTACGACGCGGTGCAAGAGGCCGACCTCGTGGTGGCGCTCGGCTCCACCCTCGCGGTTCATCCGGCGGCTTCGTTCCCGCTTATGGCCGCACGGCGTGGGGTGCCTTACGTGATCATCAATCGGGGCGCGACCGAACACGACGGCGAACGCTCCGTTTCGTTGCGCCTCGAGGGTGAAGTCACGGAGATTTTCCCACCTGCGGTCGAAGCGGCCATCCGTTCGTGATCGGCCCCTGTCCTTGATCACCCGGGCGCTTGCGTCTCGGACGGTTTCCATCTTCCCAGAAATAGGGGAAGGTCAAAACCACCCTGGAAATTGAGGACGAGCTCTATTTTCCGGCACGCCAAAGCGCGCGCGCTGCTCTCGAAGCAAAATGGCGCCGCGGCTTGGTCAAGCAGGCCCTTCGGCTGGTGGTCAATCAGAGGCATCTTTGCCGGCAAAACGTAATTTGGACCTTGGCCAGCGACCTGTGATTGCCATCAATGGTGCCTCGAGCCGCATTCGTGACGTTCCCTTCGGTTCACTGGTTAGAGCAAAAGCCAGTCGATCGATTCGCTATTGAAGTTATACAAAATATCCTAATTATTCATAAAGGCGGTGTCCGGCCACGCCGATGAGGTGATAACGATCTTGTCGTGTTCAAAAAAGACGTTCTTTCTGTTTTCGGCTCAGAAAGGTGAAGCTTTTAGCGCTTGCCTGTAAGTAGGATGCGTGCCAAAAGTGCGAACCCGAGAGGCGAACCCGAGAAAACCCTGCACAACTCTTGGGCAATGCCATCAACTCAATAGAAACCATGTTTACTGATATTATTGATACCCTCCGGAAATTGCTCGCCGCCGGCGCGCTCGCCGCGGCTGCAAACCTAAGCCTCCCGCAAGCGCACGGGTCCTCGGCCCTGCCCCTAAACTTGCGCCAGATCATCCAAAGCGCCGGTATCATCGCCGATGCCACGGTCCAAAGCGTCAACTCCTATTGGGCCACCCCTTCCGGGGCGCAAACCCTCCGGACCAAGGTCACTTTCCAAGTTAATCAAGCCGTAAAAGGCAGCCCGGGCTCGACCTTTACCCTGGAGTTCCTCGGGGGCAAGGTGGGCGAACAGTCGCTGACGGTCGAGGGGGTACCGCAATTCCAACCCGGCGAACGCTACATCATCTTTTCTGAATCCCCCGCTAAAGCCGTGGTCTGCCCGATCCTGGGCTTGGACCAGGGGGCGCTGCGCGTCATCCACGATCAGGAGAGCAACGTTGACCGAGTGTTCCGCCACTGGGGCCAACCCGTCAACGCGCAAGAAAATTTCGTCAGCCGGAGCCCCGCTGTGCCCGGCGTGACCACCCGCGACTACCTGCGCACGGCCAATACGGTGGCAGAATTCCTCAACCGCGTACGCGCCAGCCAATAACAATCTGCACCTTTCCACAAACGATGAAAAAGCTTCTTTTCCTGGCCCTCGTAGCCTTTGCCGTTTTCCAAATCTCTCCTGCCCGCGCGTACGTGCTGGAAGGACCCAGTTGGGGGGTGCCCAGTTTCACCGTTTACCTGAACCTTACGGCTTCCCAGGGACAATTGGGCGCAAACCTGGCCACGTTCCCGCTCATCGACGGGTCGACGAGCTACAACCAAGTCTACGCCAATGCCGAAGCGATCTGGAGTTCAAACCTGCAAAACCTCAAAATCAACACCGTCATAGGTTCCAATGCCCAAGGCGTAACCATGTCTAATGGGCTTAATGAGGTGGGTTTCAGCAGCACGATCCTGGGCTATGCCTTGAGCCAGTACACCCTGGGACTGACCATGTACTACTACAACCCCTCATCGAACCCCAACCGCATGACGCAAACCTCCACGGCGATCAACCCGGGATGGCGGTGGAATTCTTACCGGGGCAACCTCACCTACCCCGTCATCGACCTGCAACGGGTGGCGCTGCATGAAAGCGGCCACATGATCGGCCTGGGGCACCCCGACCAAGCCGGCCAGGTGGTCAACGCGGTTATGAATAGCTCGATCAGTAACACCGACAGCCTCACCGCTGATGATATTGCCGGAGGCCAGAACCTCTACGGGACGCCAGCCGGACAAACCGGTGCCGGTGCACAGGGCGGCGCAAGTCCTACGCCCGCCCCTACTCCGACCCCTAAACCTACTCCGACCCCTAAACCCACGCCCACCCCTAAACCGACCCCTACTCCTAAACCCACGCCTGTTCCCACGCCCACTCCTACTCCTACACCCGCACCCACCCCTATTCCTACCCCGACGCCGGTGCCCACGCCCACCCCAACTGCTACGCCGGTTCCAACGCCCACGCCTACCTATCCCGTTACGGTTACCGCTGGTCCTACCCCTACAACGCCGTAAAAGGGAGGCGAACCGCAGATCCCGTCGAACGCTTCGGCACCACCTTTGGCCTCCGCCCAGGCAGGCGGGAGCGTTCCCTGGGGCGAAATCCGTATTTTATCGATCATCCGGCCGAAATGAACGAGCCCTTCGACTTCGACCGTCTCGTACGGGCTGCGCAGGCCGTCAATCTTCACGATGCTCTGATTTGTTTGGATTGCGGATCAACCTGCCGGGACCATTCACGATTGTCCCGGCCTGATCCGATCGAAGAAGGAAACGCGGAGTTCCGGTAAGTTAAGGTAAGTCCGGGAAATCCGGCAAATCGTCCGCAAGGACCGCATAAGTGAAATTGCCTTCGCCACAGCGGGCTCTCAGCGTGCTCAGAATCCGGGCGACCCGTCGGGGTGAATCGTGCGGACCCTGGACGT
>JAFAUY010000183.1 GCA_019243005.1 Verrucomicrobiota bacterium
GCGCCTAAAAGGCGAGCAGTTTTGCATTGCAGAACGGCAGCAGCCCGCGCGGAGGCTGGAGCGGGCAACGGGAATCGAACCCGCATGGCCAGCTTGGAAGGCTGGAACTTTACCATTAAGCTATGCCCGCTTACGGAATCAGGACCAGAGCCCAGTAAGATACACAACGGTTCCGGATCGCAAGGAAAATCCGGGAGGGACGGTTGCCCGTGAAGCGCCGCGATTCCCGCATACTCCTCCGGCCGATCCGCAGTGCTGCGAATATGAGAACGATTAGAATTTGGTATCGAGTTCAACGTTGAGAACCGCAAGAGTTCTGCGATCGTATAGCGTTCGAGGGCAAGTTGTGAGGCTTGTCTTCGGTGAGTGTCTCTTGGCTAGGGCACTCAACGTGAGGTAATTGCTCATCTCCCGTTTGAGATGACAGCAAGCGTGGCTGGGACCGGTTTCGGCCGGTCCCAGCTCATTTATTCCCGGGGCGGTGCGGGAGATTTTATCCTTGGACGGTGGCGGCCCGGAGATTCTCATCGCCCGCGTCGTTTTCCTCGCGTACGATCGGCGCCGCTTTGGAAATCGACTTCGGCGCCGCCATCGACGAGTTCATCCTGTTTCTCGCCACCGAACGTGGCCTGTCGACGAATTACCAGATCTCTACGCGACGATCCCTGGAAGATTTCGGAGCCTGGTTGTCCCGTCGTGAACAAATCACGCAGCCGGCCCAGGTGAAACTGGAGCACATCAGCGCCTTTCTGGCCGATCGCAAAGGCCAGGGCCTGGCGGCGGCGTCGATCAAACTGCTGGTCGTGGCGATCAAGATTTTCTTCCGGTTCTGCCGGAACCGCCAGTTGACGGAACGCGACCCGGCGGAGTTGCTTCCCCTGCCGCGCCTGGAAAGGTACCTGCCCGAAACGTTGAACGAGGCCGAGGTGGAACGGTTGCTGTCAGTAAACCTTACCGGCCGCCCGTTTCCCTTGCGGGATCGCGCCATGCTCGAGCTGCTCTATGCCAGCGGGTTGCGTATCAGCGAGCTGACCGGGGCACGCCTGGAGAACCTGGATCTGGATGAGCGCGTCATCCGCGTGATCGGGAAAGGAAACAAGACCCGTCTGGTGCCGGTGGGCCGCAAAGCTTGTGAAGCCATCGCGGCGTACCTCGCCCACGAACGGCCCGGCCTGGTAACGCCCCGGTCCGGCAGCGAGGTCTTTTTATCCCGTCGCGGCAAAAAGTTTACCAGCCAGCGGGCTTGGCAAATCGTGAAAGAGGCCGCGACCCTCGCCGGTTTCGACAAAAACGTCTACCCGCACCTGATGCGCCATTCCTTTGCGACGCACCTGCTTTCTCATGGTGCCGACCTGCGGATCATCCAGGAGATGCTGGGGCACGCCGACATCTCGACGACGCAGATCTACACGCACGTCGACCAGAACCGCCTCCGCGCGATCCATCGGAAGTTTCACCCGCGCGGTTGACGCCTCTGGACAGCGTTTTTCGGGCAAGCTACCGTGCCGGCTTCATCCATGAGGAGGGGCAGGTGGTTTTCGGAGTTGAGCGATCGATTCGTTTACGGCCTCTATTGCGCCGTGGGCTGGTGCCTGCAGCGGATCCCGTTAGCGGCGACGTTTCGATTGGGCCAGGCGCTCGGCGTGCTCGGGTACGGTCTGGCGGGCAACTACCGCCGGCTAGCCCGCCGGAATATGCAAATCGCATTTCCGGCCTGGAGCGACGCCGAGATTCGCCGTTGTGTTCGCCGGCATTTCCAAACGCTGGGGGCGAACCTGTTGTGCGGGGTGCCGCTCGGTGAAATGCCGTGGGAAAAGGTGCGGCAATACCTTGATCTCACCGCCCTGGAACGGCACGCAGAGGAAATTAATGCCCAAAAGGCCGTCATCGCGGTCTTGAGCCACATCGGCAATTGGGAACTGATGATCCACTCGGCGCGTTGGGTGCGGCCCGGGCGGCACGGGGCCATTTACCAACCTTTAAAGAATCGTTTGCTGGACGCGCACGTCCGGCGCTCACGGGAGAGGGAAGGCCTCGAGTTGATTGACCGGTCCGCCGGGTTGAACCGGAGTTTGAACCTGCTGCGCGTGGGCGGGGTGCTCGGCATTTTGGTGGACCAGCACGCCGGAGATCATGGCGTCTGGACCCCGTTTTTTGACCGTTTGGCCTCAACTACCCCGTTGCCGGCCATTCTCGCGAAAAAAACCGGGGCGACGCTGCTGCCCGCGGCGATCTGCACGGCGGGGGTGGCACGTTGGCGCGTCGAGATTGAGGCGCCCGTCGAATACCGGGACGCCTCGATCGAGGAAGTGACCAGCCGGATAAACGAAGCCGTGGCGGAACAGATCCGGCGGGCGCCGCACGACTGGTTCTGGGTGCACCGCCGCTGGAAGACGCCGTCTCCGCATTTTTTACTTCGGAAATACCGGCGGGGCGTCTACGTACCTCCGCGTCTGGCAAATAAGCTGGCGCCGTTTCGGTTGCTGGTGCGCTCCAGCAACTGGCTGGGAGATGCGGTCATGGCTGTGCCGGCGGTCCGGGCCATCAAAGCCGGACGCCCGGACGCGCACCTTACGGTCCTGACTAAAGGTAAGCTGGCCGATTTCTGGAAGTCGGTGCCGGAAGTCGACGAGATTCTCACGGTCGGAGATGGTGAAAATACCTGGCGCGTTGCGCAAAGGCTCCGGGACAAACGATTTGACGCGGCGGTGCTCTTTCCCAATTCGCCCCGGTCCGGTTTGGAAGCGTGGCTGGCCGGTATTCCTCGCCGGGTCGGGTACGCCCGGCCCTGGCGGACCTGGTGCCTCAACCAGATCATCCCGGAAAAGAAAGCGGCGGGTCCCTTAAGGCACCAGGCGGAACACTACCTGCGGATGGCCGAACGCATCGGTGCGGATCTGGCCGACGCAACGTTTGGCGTTGCGCGCACCGCCGTGCCGGATCCGCGGGTGTTAGGGTTGTGTCCCGGGGCGGAGTACGGGCCGGCCAAGCGCTGGCCGTTTTTTGCCGAGGCCGCCACGCTGCTGAGTGAGCGGCACAAGTTCCGGTGGTTGGTCCTGGGAACGGCCCGGGACCAGGCGATGGCGGAGCCGATCGTCCACGCCCTCGGGGCGAATGCCATCGATCTCACCGGCAAAACTTCCCTGGCCGAATTGATGGACGCGCTTCGCCGCTGCCGGCTGTTGCTGACCAACGACACCGGCACGATGCACCTGGCGGCTTACCTGGGGGTGCCGGCCGTGGCCGTCTTCGGTTCCACTGAGCCGGCCTTAACCGGGCCGATGGGGGAAGGACACGTGGTGCTCCGCCGGCACGTCGAATGCAGCCCTTGTTTTCTGCGGGTGTGCCCGCTGGATTTCCGGTGCATGCACGAGGTCACGGTCCCGGAAGTGGTCGCCGCCGTGGAACGTTGCCTTGGGTCGGCCCGGGGAGATAATGGACAAATGGAGGGTGATGGGGGGTCGCAACCCGTTGCCATTTCTTAGAGTGCCACGCCGGCGCGGAATGCACGTTGACTTCCCCCGGCGTTGTCAGCGAATGGTCTCTTAAGCGGCCAAGATGCTTCGGAGGAAAGTGACGCTTGCCGCTCGCGAAAGGAGTAGGTCGTGATGGTTTTCTATGTTGCCTTCGAGAAGGCGCTGGCCGTGATCAGGCAGCGCGACGGCTCATGGGGAGTTAGCCTCCACTTGGCGGGCAGCCAGCCGCAATGCCTGGCGGTCGATCCGCTTCAGCCGGCGCATGCCTACTGCGGCACCTTTGATCGGGGGCTGTGGCGGAGCGCCGATGCGGGTGCATCGTGGACGCCGGCCGGCCCGGGCATCGCACACGAGAGGGTGATGTCGGTCGCGGTCAGCGCGACCGATCGTGCGGGCGATGCCGGTGTGGTCTATGCGGGAACCGAGCCAAGTGCAATCTTTCGCTCGGAGGATCAGGGCCATTCGTGGCGGGAGCTTGATGCACTGCGCAAGTTGCCCTCAGCGGCGACCTGGAGCTTCCCGCCTCGGCCGTGGACCTCGCACATCCGATGGATTACCACCGATCCGCTCACGCCCGGTCGCCTCTTTGCGGCGGCCGAGGCGGGTGCGCTGGTACGGAGTCTGGATGGGGGCCGGAGCTGGGAGGATCGCAAGCCCGGCGGCCCTTTCGATACCCACACCCTGATCATGCACCGGCTTGCGCCCAAACGGTTGTATTCGGCAGCGGGTGACGGCTTCGTGCAGAGCGATGACGGAGGCGAAACCTGGCATCGACCGGATGCCGGGCTCGGCTACCCTTACCTATGGAGCGCGGCGGCCAGCCCTGCCGATCCCGATACACTCGTGGTCTCGGCCGCCCCGGGCCCGCAAGAGGCCCATACGGAGAGATCCGCAGAGTCGGCGATCTATCGTCGGTTCGGTCGTGGCCCTTGGCAGCAGATTCATGAAGGATTACCCCCGGCGCGCGGGTTGCTGGCCTCCGTGCTGGCGGCGAACGAGGCTGAAGCCGACACCTTCTATGCGGCAAACAATAAGGGGCTTTTCCGTTCGATTGATGGAGGCTTGAGCTGGGAGGAATTGCCCATTGGCTGGCCCGGGAACGAGCGGCTGGGACGCCCACACGCCCTTGTGGTGGCGCCGGAATAAGCTTGCTGCAAAAAGCATTTGACGGGGTTCGCGTACGAATCCGGAAATGCTGTAAGTGGTTTCTTTCGCCCGTCGCGTTCCATCAACTCGCGTGTTTGTTCAGCTGTTTCCGCAGAAACGGTGCGGTCCGGGACACCGGGTGCGCGGCGACTTCTTCAGGAGAGCCGGCCGCCACCACCTGGCCGCCGGCGTCGCCAGCTTCGGGGCCGATGTCGACCAGGTAATCGGCTTCGGCGATCACGTTCAGGTTGTGTTCGATCACGATGACGGTGTTGCCTTCATCGACCAGCCGCTGCAACACGTCGATGAGCAGCCGCACGTCGGCCATGTGCAAGCCGATGGTAGGCTCTTCTAACAGGTAAAGGTTCGATTTTGGCGCCTGGTTTTTTCTCAGCCGCTCGGTTAAGCCCCGGGCCGTTCCGCTCTTGAGTTCACTCACCAGCTTCAAGCGCTGCGCTTCGCCGCCGCTCAGGGTCGGGCTGGGCTGCCCCAGCGCCAGGTAGCCGAGCCCCGTGCTGGCGAGCAGTTGCAACGGGTGATAAATTTTCGGTTGCGCCCGGAAGAAAGCCGCCGCTTCTTCGATGGTCATTTCGAGCACGTCACCGATGCTCCTGCCGTTGAACTGAACCGCGAGCGTCTGCGCGTTGAACCGTTTGCCGCCGCAACTTTCGCAGGGGATGAAGCTGGTCGGCAAGAAATTCATTTCCAGTTTGATGGTGCCCTGGCCGCCGCATGCTTCGCACCGGCCGCCTTCCGTATTAAACGAAAAGCGGCTTGCGCTGTACCCGCGGATACGCGATTCGGGAAGTTGCGCAAACAAAATGCGGATCTCGTCGAAAACTTTGACGTAGGTGGCCGGGATCGAGCGCGAAGTCTTGCCAATCGGCGATTGGTCGACCTCATAGACGCCGCCGATGTACTCCGCCCCGCGCACCTCCGACCACGGCAACGTCACCGGTTCTTTCCGCTTTTTCTTCGGCCCAAGCTGCGCACTGACGGCGGGCAACAAAACCGAACGCAGCAAGGTGCTCTTGCCGGACCCGGACACGCCGGTGATCACCGACAGCCGGCCGATCGGAAAGCGCACATCGATGTTTTTCAAATTGTTCGCCCGTGCGTTGGTGACCTCCAGCCAGGGCACGTACTGCAGGGGCCGGCGTTGGCCGCGCAGAGGATGGATCATCGGTTTGCGGAGGTAGAGTCCGGTAACCGACTGCCGGTTTTTCTTGATCTCACCCAGCGGGCCGAGCGCCACGACGCTGCCGCCTTGCCGGCCGGCCCCCGGCCCGAGGTCCAGGATCGTATCGGCACGGCGCATGGTTTCCTCGTCGTGCTCGACCACCACCAGGGTATTACCCTTTTGTTTGAGCGCTTCGAGCGTCGCCAGCAGCCGGTCATTGTCCCGGGGATGCAGGCCGATGGACGGCTCATCCAGGACGTAAAGCACGCCGCGCAGGTTTGAGCCCAGCTGGGCGGCCAGCCGGATTCGCTGGGCCTCACCGCCGCTCAAGGTTTTTGCCGCCCGGCTCAGGGCGAGGTAATCCAGGCCGACCTGTTGCATGAAAAACAGACGTTGCGTGATTTCGGTCACGATCGGTCCCGCGATCGGTGTTTGCGCCGCGCCGAACCGTAACCGGCCGATCATTTCCGCGGCCCGGGTAACCGGCGCCTGGACGAAATCATGGATGGTGAATCCCTGCACCCTTACCGCCCGGGCAGCCGGGTTCAGGCGTGCGCCGTTGCATTCATGGCAGATGCTGATTTTGCTCTCATCGACCCAATCGCTGCGGCGCTCCTCGATGAGCTCGGCTTCGAGGATCGATTCGGCTTTTTCTTCCTCCAGTGAGTAGGGCAGCAGGTAACCGAACCCGCGGCAGGTGTCACACCAGCCATGCGGCGAATTAAAAGAGAAAAGCCGGGGATCAAGCTCCTCGAAGGCCATGCCGCACGTGGGGCAGGTCATCTCACTGCTCAGCACCACGCGCGACCCGCGGGCGGGGAGCAGAAAAGCGGAGCCATTGCCCAGTTTCAACGCCGTTTTAATCAAGTCCTGCAGGTCACCGTTCCGGCCTTGCACGAGCTCGGCGATCACGACTTCGATCGTGTGTTCGCGGTATCGTTCGAGCTCCGGAAAATCCTCGACGTCACAGCGGGCATTATCCACGATCAGCTCGCGATAGCCGGACCGTATCGCCCAGGCGGCAACTTCTTTGTGGTAACCTTTCCTGGCTTTCACCACCGGCGCGAGCAGCAGGGCCGGCCTGGCGGAGAGCGTTTCGCGCACTTGCCGCGTGATGGCCGCGAGGCTCTGCCTGGCTACGGGCACCTGGCATTTCGGGCAAAACTGGGTTCCGAGCTTGGCGAATAACAGCCGCAAAAAATGGTAAACTTCAGTAACGGTGGCCACGGTGGATTTGCCGCCCCCCTGGCTGACGCGCTGTTCGATCGCCACGCTCGGGGGCAAACCTTCCACGTGGTCGACGTCCGGGCGTTCGAGCTGCTCGACGAACTGCCGGGCGTAAGTCGACATGCTGTCGAGAAAGCGGCGTTGGCCTTCCGCAAACAGGATGTCAAAGGCCAGGCTCGATTTTCCCGAACCGCTCAGCCCGGTGATAACCACCAGCTTATCAAGCGGTACCCGAAGCGAGAGGTTCTTGAGGTTGTGGTGACGGGCGCCGTGAATGGCAATCGCCGGCGTCGCCGGTGGGGGCGCCTCCGCCACGCCGATAAGGTCCGGAACGATCGGGGCAGAGCCGTTGCCCCTAAGAAGGTGGGTGGGAGATCCAGGTTCATGAAGTTCACCGCCCTCGGCTCCCACCCACCTCCCATAGCTTTTCTTTGAAAGGCGTGCCCGGAGAAACCTGCCGGTATGCGAGCGTTCGACCGCCGCGACTTCTTCCGGTGAACCGGCCGCGACGATCTCCCCGCCGCGGTTGCCTGCCTCCGGGCCAAGGTCCAGGATGTAGTCCGCAGACTGGATCACGTCGAGGTTGTGTTCGATGACGATCACGCTGTTGCCGTGCTCCACCAGTTGTTGAAAGACGTTCAGCAAGGCCGCGATGTCGTCGAAATGCAGGCCCGTGGTCGGCTCGTCGAAGATCAACAACGCCTTTTTGCGATGTTTGGCACTTTCGGCGAGGTGGCCCACCAATTTCAGCCGCTGCGATTCGCCGCCCGAGAGCACGTTTACCGGCTGGCCCAGGCGAAGGTAACCGAGACCGACCTGGCGCAACAGGTCAAGCGCGGGAATTACGGTGTCGCCGTAGGGTAACGGTTTAAAAAACTCGATCGCTTCGGTGACCGTCAGCTGCAGCACTTCATAAATATTTTTGCCGGCGAGTTTCACCGCCAGCACGTGCGGCTGGTAGCGTTTGCCCTCGCATTCGGCGCAGCGCACGTACTGATCGCTGAGAAACTGCATTTCAACCTTCTCAAAGCCGAGCCCGGCGCAACGATCGCAGCGCCCGGTCCCGGAATTGAAGGAGAAATCTCCGGCCGCGAGCGAAGCGGTCCTGGCTTCGGGCACATCCGCGAACATTTCCCGGATCCGGTCGAAGATGCCGGCGTAAACGGCCGGCGTGGAGCGCGGAGACCTGGCCAGGGGCGACTGGTCGACCAGCAGGACCTCATCGATCTTGTGCGCGCCGACGAGACGATCGCAAAGTCCGGGCAGTTCGTCGCTCACCTGGCCCCTGAGCCGGATGAGGTTTTCATAAAGCACGTCCTGGATCAACGTGCTCTTGCCCGAGCCCGAGACCCCCGTGACGCAGCAGAAGACGCCCAGCGGAACGCGTGCGGTCAGGTTTTTGAGGTTATGCTGGCGCGCGCCTACGATCTCGAGGAATTCCTTAGGCCGGCGACGGCTCACGGGTACCGGGATCTTTTTCCGCCCGGTAAGGTACGCGGCGGTTAACGACTCCGCCGGAGCCCGTTCCAGGCCGCCCATCGACCCGGAAAAAACCAGTTTGCCGCCGTGTTCACCGCGTCCGGGCCCGATCTCGATCAGGTTATCGGCGGCCCGCATCACGGCTTCTTCGTGCTCGACGACCAGCAGCGTGTTGCCTTTGTCGCGGAGCCCGTGCAAGACGCGCACCAGGCGATCGACGTCTCGCGGGTGCAGCCCGACGCTTGGTTCGTCCAGGACGAACAACGTGTTGACCAGCGACGCTCCCAGGCAGGTGGTGAGATTGACCCGCTGGACTTCCCCGCCGGAAAGCGACCGGGTGGAACGATCCAGCGTCAGGTAGCCCAGCCCGACGTCGACCAGGTATTGCAAACGCGTGACGATTTGCGCGCGCAGCATTTCCACGGTGGTGTCAGCCGCATCGAGCTCCAGCTCGCCCATCCTCCGGACCAACTCCTCGACCGCAAGCTGCTGCAGGGCCGGCAACGGGAAACGGTCACCGCCGATCACCAGTGCGAAGTTGAGGGTGTCGGGTTTGAACCGGGTGCCTCCGCAGGCCTCACACAACGTGTAGGCGCGGTACCGGCTCAGAAACACGCGGACGTGCATCTTGTACGTGCGTGATTCCATCCAGTCGAAAAAGCCGCGTACGCCGTACCAGCCGCCGCTTTCCCAGACCTCCTCAGCCGTCAGGTTGGGGCGCATGTCGCCGTTGATCACCCATGTCCGGTCGGCCTCAGGCAGGGCCTCAAAAGGCGTATGGATATCGACCCCGCGCTCGGCGGCACGGTTCAGCAGGTCGCGTTGGCATTCGCGCATTTGGCCGCTCTGAAACGGTTTGATCACCCCGTCGGCGATGCTCAACCGCCGGTCAGGCATGGCCCGTTCCAGGTCAATCCCGATGGTGCGCCCGAACCCGCGGCAGGCCGGGCAGGCGCCCAGCGGGTTATTGAATGAAAAGAGACCCGGTGAAGGTGCCCGGATCTCCACGTCGCAGTACGGGCAATGCCAGCCCAGCGAAAACCGGTGTTCCGTAACGGGATCGAGCGTCAGGACGTTAAGCTGGCCTTTACCGAATTTGAGCGCGCATTCGATCGCTTCAGCCAGGCGCGCCCGGGACGCATCGTTCACCGTGACGCGGTCCTGGATCACCGGAATCAAGCCGGGCAAGCGTTTGACCGTCTCGGGTTGGTCCGTCCGCACGACCGCTCCGTCCAGCCAAACGCGCAGGAAACTTTGCTGATTCAGGAACGAAAAAAAATCCGCCGGTTTGGTGCCGGGCGGCACCGGGACGCCGAAGGTCACCAGGACGGCCTTTTCCCTCAGGTCCCGCCGGACCTGGTGGGTGATCGACTCCGCCGATTCGGGAACGATCCGGCGGCGGCAGTTCGGGCAGAACGCCGCGGCCGCACGCGCCATCAGCAGTTTCAGGTAATCATTGATCTCCGTCATCGTGCCGACCGTGGACCGGGTGGTCCGGACCCGGTTGGCCTGCTCGATGGCGATCGCCGGCGGGATCCCGAGGATCTCGTCCACCGCAGGCTTATCCATGCGGTCCAGAAACTGGCGGGTGTACGGAGAAAACGTTTCGACGTAGCGTCGCTGCCCCTCAGCGTAAATGGTGTCGAAAGCCAGGCTCGATTTACCGCTGCCGCTCGGGCCGGTGACGACGTGCAAACGGTTAAGGCTCAGATCGAGATCGATGCCTTTAAGGTTATTCTGGCGCGCACCGCGGATGATGATGGCGTGTGGTTGTCGTCGTGGTCGTGCAGCCTTGGCCATACGGGAGCGGGAAGGTAGTACGTCCGGCGCCGGCCCGCCAGTGAGCAAATGTACACCGAAGCGGGTAGCGGGTAACTCGTAACGGGTAACGGGTGCTGGTGTCGAGTAGAGTTTGGGGTTCGGAGGGGCAGAGAATACCACGAACGCCACAAGCGGAAAAATGCCACAAATGAAGAGGGAGCCGATGCCGTCGCGAGGTGTCCTCTTAATCTGTGTAATCTGCGTAATCTGTGGATGCTTTTATTTCTTTTCTGCGTTGTCCGCGTGTTCTGCGGATGGTCTCTTTTTTTGTGTGCGGTCGGTCACAAGGATGCAAAAGGTGAGCCAGACGGCGGCGGCGGCGTAGCCGCCGATGACGTCGCTGAGGAAATGCGCGCCGAGGTAGATCCGGCTGAACCCGATCAACAGAACCACGACGGCAAGCAGGGCGATGATCGTGCGCCGGGGGAAATCGGCCCAAGGCACCTGGGTAAGCAGGTAAGCTAAAAATCCATACGTGACGAACGATCCCATGGCGTGCCCGCTGGGAAAACTCCAGCCCGGCGGCGTTACCCAGGGGTTCTGCAGCTGGGGACGAACACGCCGGAAGATGTTTTTCAAAATTGTGTTCAGCTCGCCGGTGCCGATCAGGGCGGCCGCCCAGCCCAGCAACAGCGACCACCTTCGATGGAAGGCCAGCACCAGCGCTACGATCAGCCCGATTACGCCCAAGGTGGAGGCGTTGCCGAAAAAGGTGATCGCTTCGAACAAGTGCACGGACCAGGGCGTGCCGTGCTGATGGAAAAACTGCGCGACCGCAAGATCGAAGTGCGTTAGCCACGCCTGTTCACCAACCTCGTCGGCAAGGTAAACGAAAAGTGCACCCGCCGCTGCCATGACCAGGAGCCCCGCCAGCAGCGTGGCGCTTAGCCATCGGCGCAGGTAACGCGGTGTGTCGTTCAAGGACCCAAAACTGCATGTACCAGGCCGGAGCGCAAGGGCCGGGTAGGCGTTGCTCCTGCCTCACCTTCACTTTGAAGCCAGGCCGCTGTGCCGGCGGCCGTACCCGAAGTAAATTACCAGACCCAGACCGAGCCAGATCAGTAAACGGAGCCAGGTTTGCCACGGCAAAAAGATCATCTGGACCAGACAGATCAGGGCGCCCAGGACGGGGATGAACGGAACCCAGGGCGTCCGGAACTTGCGCGGCAGATCCGGCCGGGTCCGCCGCAGGATAATCACGCTGAGGCAGGCGATCACAAAGGCGAGCAGGGTGCCGATGGAGACCAGTTCGCTGAGGATGCCGATCGGGAAAAGGCCGGCCAGTGCGGCCGCAGTCAGGCCGGTCACGATGGTGGTCACAATAGGCGTATGGAAACGCGGATGGACCTTCGAGAAAACCGGCGGCAAGAGGCCGTCTGTGGCCATGCGATGAAAAATGCGGGGTTGCCCCAATAACAAGACCAGGATGACTGAGCTTAACCCGGCGATGGCGCCCAGTTCGATAAACGGTTTGATCCAGGCCACGGCGGGACCCACCTTCTTCACGGCAAATGCGACCGGCGCAGGTACGTTTAAGTCCCGGTAGTTCACTACCCCGGTCAGGACCAGTGACACCGCGACGTAGAGCACGATGCACACCAGCAACGAACCGAGGATGCCGACCGGGATATCCCGCTTGGGATCTTTGACCTCTTGGGCCGCCGTGGTGACTGCGTCGAAGCCGATGAAGGCGTAAAAAATCACCCCGGCTCCCGCCAGGATTCCGGTCCAGCCGTAAACGCCAACTTGTCCTTCATTAAGAGGAATGAAAGGCGACCAGTTTTGCGGCTGCACATGCGGCAGGCAGACGATCAGAAACGCCAGGATCACCAGGATCTTCACGAAGACAATGACGGCATTGACCCGCGCCGATTCGCGAATCCCGAGCACCAGGATTACCGTGATCACCACCGTAACCAAGATGGCGGGCAGATTCACGAACGCTCCCGTGAAGGCGAACTTGCCATCCACAAAATCCAAGGGCGCGTGGCTCAGGGCACCCGGGATTCTGATGCCGAAATCGGCCAGCAGCGCGGTGGCGTACCCGGACCAGCCGACGGCGACGGTGGCGGCCCCGAACAAGTATTCCAGGATCAGGTCCCAGCCGATGATCCACGCGATCAGTTCGCCGATGGCGGCGTAGGCGTAGGTGTAGGCGCTTCCGGAGATCGGCAGCATCGAGGCAAACTCGGCGTAGCAGAACGCCGAACACAAACAGCCGAGCCCCGAGATCAGGAAAGAGATCGCGATCGCCGGTCCGGCATGTTGGGCGGCCGCCGTTCCGGTCAGCACAAAAATTCCCGTCCCGACAATGGCTCCGATGCCGAGCAGGACGAGGTGAAAACCGTCCAGGGCGCGCCGGAAGCCATGCCTGCCTTCTTCGAATTCCTCGATGAGTTCGGCGACTGGTTTTGTCCGCAGTAGTTCCATCGGTGAGATTGCTGACTTCAAGCCGGGGCGAAGCCATGGCGAATGGTTGCGGTGCCGGTCACGCGACGGCCCGCAGGAAAGCGTCCGAATCCGCCACCGCCCCGAAGACGCCGCCCTGCATCTTGATCATCTTTAACGCGGCCAGGTGATTTCCGTAGTCCGTTGCGCCCGTACAATCGGAGAGCAAGAGGCACTCGTACCCGCGGTCGTTGGCTTCGCGCATCGTGGTGTGGACGCACACGTCGGTCGTGATCCCGGTCAGGACGAGGTTTTTGATCCCGTGCTGCTGCAGCAGCATGTCGAGGTCGGTGGCGTAAAATGATCCTTTGCCCGGTTTGTCGATCACCGGTTCGCCGGGCGCAGGCGCAAGTTCCGGGATGATTTCCCAACCCTGCTCGCCGCGTACCAGGATGCGCCCGCAAGGTCCCGGGTCGCCGATCCCGGCTCCGATCTGCCGGCTGCGCCACCGCTTGTTCTCCGGCAGGTCGAACAGGTCGGGGCGGTGCCCTTCGCGGGTATGCATCACCACAAATCCTTTTTGCCGGAGGGCGGCCAGCACCTTTTTGATCGGCTCGATCGGCGCCCGGGTGAGCGAGAGGTCATAACCCATTTTGTCGACGTAACCGCCTTTGCCGCAGAAGTCGGTTTGCATGTCGATGATCAGCAAGGCGGTATTATCCGGTCGCAGGTTGCCGTTGTAAGGCCAACCGTACGGGTCGGCTTCGACGTAGAGGTGGTTCATGGATCAATCCTTCTCAAGTGCGCCGGGAGCCCCGGCGAGATTGCGTTCATTGCTGCAGGTCAAAACCATCACGAGCGGGGTTAGGAAAAACGGCGAGGGCATTAAACGGGTAATAGTAACTGGTCACCCCGACGGCCTGCAGGGCGGGGCCAAGCGCCTGGGCGCCTCCGAAGAGGGCATAAGTGGAGCCTCCGGCCAGGGAGCAGGAGCAATGCCACGAGGGAATGGCACCAAAGGAATGCCACAAATGCCAGAAGCGGAAAAATGCCACAAATGGCAGGGGCAGCGGGTGCCGGGTGCCGAGTGCCGGACTACCCTCCTGCTGCCCCTCCGGAGCAAAGAGGCGCCACGCGCCTTTCCCGATCGTGGCATTTTCGGCCCGTGATCAGGTTGCGCTGATCAATATTCAGCAGAAAAGGTGCGCAAAAAGCGCCAGATCCCGTTAGGGGATGACAGGTTCCCAACCGGGTGGCGCCAGTTGGAAGCCCGTGAACTCGAACGCCGGTGCGACCGTGCAGCCGACCAGCGTCCATGCGCCCAGGCTGCGGGCAGCCTGCCACGCGTACGGGGGAACAACCAACTGCGGCCGTTGGCCGGCGGTGAGTTCCGGACCAAGGAGGTGCCTCTCGATCCGGGCCGGTTCGGCCGAGATCCGTAACTCGAGCGCGGCTCCGGCGTACCAATGCCAGACCTCGGTCGCATCCACCTTGTGCCAGTGCGAAACCTCGCCCGCCGCGAGCAGAAAGTAGATCGCCGACGAATAAGCTCGCCCGCCTGATCGGCCCGGGTCCCGGTACGTTTCGATGTAGTGACCGCCTTCAGGGTGAGGTTTGAGGCCGAGCAGCGCGACCACCTCCGAGGCGGCCAGTTCCTGGATGGATCCGACCATCTCAGTACTCCGAAAAAATGCGTTGCAGTTCCTTGGTGTCCTGGGTTTTCGTCAGCGCCACCATCAATAAGATCCGCGCCTTCTGCGGATTGAGCGTGTCGGAAACCACAAAGTCGCGCTGGTCATCGTTGACCTCAGCGTTTCGTGCCACGATGCCGTTGCCGACGCGGGCGCTCCGCACGACGACAATGCCTTTTTGGCGCGCATCGGCTAACGCCGCTTCCGTGGCCTCGGAAGGGTTCCCGTCGCCTACACCGGCATAGACGATGCCGTCCACCTTGGCCGCGGCAAAGGCGTCAATGGCGGTGCGGCTTACCCCTTCGTGCCCATAAACAATGGCTACTTCCGGAAGTTTCTGTACGTTCACGAGGTCGAATTCGGTTTGGGAGGTATGGAGCTGGAGCGGTGTGCGGTAAAAGGCCACCTGGCCCCCGCGGATATAACCAAGCAGGCCGAGTTCAGGCGTTTTAAAGGTTTCCAGGCTTGATGTGTTGGTCTTGGTCACATCTCGGGCGGCGTTAATCTCGTCTTCCAGGCAGACCAGGACGCCTTTGTCCGCAGAAGCCGGGTTGGCGGCGACCAGCACCGCATCGTACAGGTTCGCGGGACCGTCGGCGGAGATGGCCGTTGACGGCCGCATGGAGCCCACCAAAACAACGGGTTTCGCGCTTTTGACCACAAGGTTCAGAAAATAGGCCGTCTCCTCCAGGGTATCCGTCCCATGGGTGATCACAATCCCGTCGACGCCGGCCTCGGCCGCCAGTTCATTCACCCGCCGGCCGAGTTTCAAAAGGCCCTCGTTCGTCATATTCTGGCTGGCGATTTGCATGACCTGCTCACCGCGTACCTGAGCAACCTTCTGCAGTTCCGGTACGGCCTGAATCAAAGCCTCGACGGGGACCTTGGCGGCCTGGTACCCGACCGTCGTGGTGGACGTGGCGCCAGTCCCGGCGATGGTTCCACCCGTCGCCAGGATCACAACGTTTGGACGATCGGTCTTCTCAGCCCGAAGCGGTCGCGGGCTGATGAGAACCAGGGCAAGAAACCCCGCGCAGAGACGAAATGCGAGAACCTTCATGGAACCCATCAAAGACCAAGCCGTACGAGGCGGTCGAGCCGAGAATCAGCGAGTGGACGCACGAAAATGCCACCAGTGCCACAAGCGGAAAAACGCCACAAACGGTAGAACAGCCATTGGAGCGTTTGCAGACGGTTTTCCGTCCGGGAGATCGGGATTTTCGGTTGCAATCTCCGCCGCTGATCGTAATCTCCTACTCTTGTCTTGTTAATCGGGCTGTGGCTCAGCTTGGCTAGAGCGCCAC
>JAFAUY010000019.1 GCA_019243005.1 Verrucomicrobiota bacterium
GCTCAGTTTCGGCTTGAGCCAACCGATATGGGCGACGGTGGGTACCGGCGCCCGAAGGTGCGCTTCCTGGGCGACGTCGACCGGTTGCGGGCAAATCACATCCTTAAATGCATCAACGTCGCTGACGAAGTTGCCGAACTCATGCCGGGAGTACAGGAAACCGCGACGCTCCTGGCCTGGGATCTAACGAAGGTTAATGACCGCCATTACAGCGGCGCCTACGTGCTCGAGAGTTTGCCGCACGCCTTCTATTGTTTCTTGCGCTCGCCCGGAGACTTTCAACGGACGCTGCACGAAGCCGTTAACTCCAGCTATGATTCGGACACGGTCGCCGCGATTGCCGGCAACCTTTCGGGCGCTCTCAACGGGGTCCGCGCGATACCGCAAGAGTTCCTAAACGACCTGGACTTCCGGGAGGAGTTGGAGCACCTGGCTCATGCCCTCCCGCAATGACCCAAGCTGGTCCGGTTGCCGTGAGTGCCCTTCCAAAGGGCACTCACGCGTTCCAAGCGGGAAAACGAGCTGATGGGTTGAGAATTGGTACCTGATATCGCTGCGGACCGACGAGTTCGCCGTGCGGAGCAAAACCGACCGGCTGAGGAACAGGCCCGGTCAAGCGGCTCGGCGTCCGGGTTCCGGGTGCTTGAGCCCCATCGATTCCGAAGGCGATAGCCGCTTTCTTGGCATTGCCTGATCAGTCACGATACGTTCGAGTTCTAGAAAGGAGCATCGTCATGCCGCGTGAGAAATTCGCAACCCAGGTCGATGCCGGTATCCTCTCGGCCTTGCGCGCGCGCCCGCGCCGAAGGCCGGCAGATCCAGGCCCTGGTCGATGAGGCCCTTTCCGATCTGGTCGAAAAGCATCGCAAGGGCCGACCGCGTCCTCACGTCATGTCCGCGTATCACGCCGGCCATGAAACATTCGGCAGCCTCTACAAGAAGCTCGACGAATGAGCGATTATTTTACGCTCGCCGAAGTGCTTGCCATCCATGACGACCAGATTGAGCCCTACGGCGGGCCGGCCGGTATCCGCGACCCCGGCCTGCTTGAAGCCGGTGACAGCGCCTTTCGGATCCGGCGAGTTGGAGCATTAACTTCGGGGCCTGCAACTTGCGCCGCAGCTGGTCCACCGCTGATGGGTTAGCCGGGACCAATACGGCCGCTGGTTGCGCCGGAACTCCGCCGCCCTTCATCCTCCTGGAGGAGCACCCGGTTCTCGCGAACCCACGACAAGGTGCGTTCAGCGCTCTGATCAGGCGGGAACACCGGATAAAAAACGTGCAGGATCCGGCCGGCGCGCGCCACCAGCGTCAGGCGCTTGGTCAACACCTGGCCGGCAACCTGCAACGTCGGCAGTTGGAGCGCTCGCGTCAGTTCCAGCCGCTCATCCGACAGCAGCGGAAACGGGAGGTGCAGGCGTTCGGCGGCTTCGCGTTGGTATTCGGGCGTCTGGGTGCTCAGCCCGAACACGTGCCGGATGCCGGCCTGTTGCAACTCCGCGTAAAGATCACGGAAACCGCACACCTGAGGGGTGCAACCCCGCGCACCCGGGATCAGGTCCCAGTCGTCGACCAGCGCTGGTTCGCCCGGCCGCCCGGTACGCGGGTAGCAAAACAGGACAAGGGTGCCGGGTAAACCGCCTAAATTGACCCGTGCGCCACTGGTTGCTACTAGTTCTACGTCCGGCAGCCGGCCGTTCCAGAGATGTTGGGCGGCCCCGTCATCGACCGGAACAGGAAGATCAGCGGGTAACGCGAACAGGTCTTTTGCCATCGTGATCTCAATCCTTAGCCGGGGGTGAGGGCTGACGCAAGCTCGGCTGCTCATCAGTCCCGGGACCGCTGCTGCCGCGCATCTGTGAGATGTCCACGATGCAGATTTTACCCTCGCTAAGCGCCATTACGGGCTTGTCGATCAGTTGGCTACTTGGAGCGTGCAACTGACTCACGATTGCGGTCATGTTGCCACGGGCCGCCAGCAATTCGAGTTCCTGGTTATCCTTTAAACCCAGCAATTCCTTCAGGAGCGCCTCATCAGCCGTGTTGCGGTTCCGATAGATTTCATCCACGAGCTGCGGCCACGCCGTCTCGCTGAGCTGTTTCAGTTTACGGACGTTCTGTTGATCCTGCCTTTCCGGCGGGAGCGCGATTGAGATCACATCGGCTGGTCTGAGACGCCGGATATCAAGTTTGATGTTACCGGCGACAAAGGAGGCGTAAAAATCGCTCGGTCCTTCTGGGAGTAAACCCGACGAGTTTATCCCTCAGCTCGGCCACTCCAGCTTTTGTCATGTGCTTAGCAAACTGGCCGAAAGCCCTGACCTTAGGCACGGCGATGGATAGGCCGAAAAAGCGGGAATGCCCCCCGGCTTTCAGCCGTGGGGAGTGTCGTCAACGTAGCCCCTCCTTCGCGCGTGTACGCGTGCGGTAGAAATCGACCACGACGGCGGCGATGATAACCGCGCCCGTTACCAACCGCTTGACGGGTTCCTGCGCGCCGAGTTGGGCTAGGCCGTTCTCAAGGACGGAGATGACCAGGACCCCGAAAAATGAATTTACGACCGAGCCGCGCCCTCCCATCAGGCTGGTTCCCCCGATGACGACGGCGGCAATGGCGGATAGTTCAAAGCCCTCTCCGGCGTTTGGGTCGACCGAGGCAAGCCGGGCGCAATAGGTGATTGCCGCCAAGCCCGCCAGCACGCCGCTGAGAACGAATACCATGACTTTGACCGGGCCGGGAGCAATCCCCGACAGCCGGACCGCTTCCTCGTTGGTGCCGATGCCGATCAGGTAACGGCCGAAAATCGTTCCGGAGAGCACCAGCTGTCCCGCAATGACGACGATAACCGCTAAAAAAAATGGGAGCGATAACCCGAAGAGGTTCACGTCGTTAACCTTGGCGATTTCTGATCCGATGTATTGCGTTTGGGAATTGGTGACCAGGTAAGCGGCCCCGCGAGCGGCCTCGAGCATCCCCAAGGTGACGATGAACGACGGCAGGCGAAATCGCACGGTTAGGGCACCGTTGATGAGCCCGCAAAGGCCGCCCGTCCCGGTGCAGGCCAACGCGGCTGCCCAAAGGGGCCAATGCCACCGCATGATGGCAATCCCCAGCACGCCGCCGCTGACTGCCAGGACCGAGCCCACCGACAGATCGATCCCGGCAATGATCAACACGTAGGTCATCCCCACGGCAATCAGGACCGCCGTGGGGATCTGGTTCGCGATCGAATCGAACGTCGTCAGTGAAAAGAAGTGCGCGGTCGAAAACCCAAAAAACGCCACCAGGATAACCAGCACAACCAACAGGCCCAAACAGCCCTCCAAAATTTCGCGCGCCTGGCTTTTTCTGCGGCTGGCTTTGGCAGCGCCTGCAGCGGCAGGCGAATCGGGCTGGACGGCACCTTTCAGCATAACTTAGACCTTCATCTCACTAAAAGCGGCGGACATGATCTGATCTTCGGTCCACTTGCCGCGCTCAAAGGTTTCTACCAGGCGGCCCGCTGAGATCACCGCGATGCGGTCGCACAGGGCAAGCAATTCCTTAAGGTCGGAGGAAACGACCAGCACGCCTTTACCTTCCCGGGCGAATTGGTCGAGGAGCCGGTAAATTTCCGATTTGGCGCCCACGTCAATTCCGCGCGTCGGTTCATCGCAAATCAGCACCTGGCAGTTCCGGTACAGCCACCGGGCCAGCACGGCCTTTTGTTGGTTCCCACCGCTGAGGCTGCCCGCAATCTGTTCGATCGACGCGCAGCGAATCGCAAGGCGATCCACCCAGGTCTGGGCGGCCGCAACCTCCCGCTGGCGGCGCAATGCGCCTGCCGGGCCGCGCAAATCGCCGTTCAGCTGCGCCAGGCTGATGTTCAATCGCACGGGTTTGTCCAGGAGCAAGCCCTGCGACTTTCGGTCTTCCGTCAGAAAGCCGATTCCAAGCCGCACCGCATCCGTCGGGCTATGCAATCCGGCGGTGACATCTCTGCCGTCAAGGAGGATCTTCCCGGTCTGCCTCGGATCTGCCCCGAAGAGCGCCCGCACGGTCTCGGTGCGACCAGCACCCATCAGGCCGGCAAACCCCAGGATTTCGCCTCGATGCAGCGCAAAGCTGACCTCCCTTACCCGCGGGGGTGCCGAAAGGTTTTGTACTTCCAGCAAGACCGGCCCGGCTGACCGCTTTTCGGCACGTGCCGCCGTGTCATCCAGCGCCCGGCCGACCATGAGGCGGATCATTTCGTCGGCCGTAAGCTCCCCGCGCGGGCGGGTAGCCACCCGTCGGCCGTCACGCAAGACCGAAACGCGATCCGCCAACCTGAGCACCTCTTCCAAGTGATGGGAAATGTAAATGATCCCGACCCCGGCGTCCTTAAGCTTTTGGATTTGCAGAAAAAGGCGCTCTGCATCCGCCGGCGTCAGAGCTGCCGTGGGCTCATCGAGGATCAAGAGCCGGCATTGCCGGGCCAAACCTGCGGCAATCTCCACGAGCTGTTTCTGGCCGATACCGAGGCCGCTGACCGGTGCGTCCGGGTCGAGTTCCGAAAGCCCGACCCGCCCAAGCGCGTTCCGTGCAGCCTCTCTTAAGCTTGCCCGGCTGATCCAACCTCCCAGGGTGTGGGGCAACTGATCGAAAAAAAGGTTTTCGCTTACCGATAAAGTTTCAATGAGGTTAAGCTCTTGCAGCACGATCCGGACGCCGTGGGCTTCCGCAACCCGCTTGTTGGCGGGCGCGTAAGGCCGGCCCTGAAGCCACATCCGCCCTGAATCCGGGGTCCGCAATCCTGCGACGATGCCGCAGAACGTGCTTTTACCAGCCCCGTTCTCGCCAACCAAGGCATGCACTTCGCCCGGCTGCAGCTCAAAGCTGACGTCCGACAGAACCGGACCGGCGTACGACTTCGTTAAACCCTCAGTTTGCAAAAGCGGAGCCATAGCGAAACAGCCTGCTGGCCGGCCCTGCACCTTCCTGCGTCGCACGCCGCGACGCCGCACCGTGCCGCACGGCAAAGCAAGCAAGCAACCAAGCTACTTCAGGGTGTCGGCCGTAATTAAGTCAACCGGCGTTTCCCGATCTTCGGTGGGCATTTTCCCCGTCTTGACCGCCTCGACCGCGTATTGGATTCCGAACACGGCGAGCTGGTCGGCGTGCTGGTCCGCCGTCGCCAGAATCTTGCCCTCTTTTACCAAGGTCCGGACGGCCGAGATGTTATCAAAACCGACCACCTGGATTTTACCTTCCTTGCCAGCAGCCCGTATGGCCGCAATCACGCCCAGCGCCATGTTGTCATTCGAGCACATGAACGCTGCCAGGTCAGGGAACTGGGTGATGATCCCGGAAGCCACGCTGTTTGCCGGCGCCGTTTCCCACTGGCCGGACTGCGACGTCACGACGTTAAGGTGGTACTTCTTGGCGGCATCCTCAAACCCCGCCTTGCGCTGGATGGCATTGAACGCGCCGGGAATGCCTTCGATGATCGCGACTTTATCACCGGGCTTAAGGTGTTGACCGAGGTAGTCGCCTACCTTTTCCGCCCCGGACCGATTGTTGGGACCGACAAAGGGAAATTTTACCTTTTCCTGCGCAAGCGCATCGGCATCGAACTTGTTGTCGATGTTGACCACGACCGTGCCGCCCTGCTGCGCTTTCTTGCAGACGGGGATCAGGGCCTTGGAATCAGCGGGTGCGATCACGAGGGCGTCGACCCGCTGCGCAATCATTTGCTCCACGAGGTTGATTTGCTGCCCAACATCCGTTTCGTTTTTGATCCCATTGGAAATCAGGTCGAATTCGCCGGCGTGCTCTTGCTGGTACTTCTGGGCACCGGCCTGCATGGTTTGAAAAAATTCATTGGCCAGGGATTTCATCACCAGGGCAACCCTGGGCTTCTTGGCCTGGGCTTCAACGACCTGGGGAAGCAGAAGCAGGGCAACGCCGAAGCAGGCGAGGAGCCGGCCCAAGCGGGGAGAAAACGCTTTCATAAAGATTGGTGGGGAGAGTTCGGGAGAGGGGGGTAATGGTGCCTTGCCGCAACGTGCAAAGGGCGGTTAGTGGGTTAGTCTTTGGTTTTCTCTCGCGTTGTCAATCCCTTTGTTCCTTGTTCCTCGACCAAGCCGCGTGCGAGGATTCATTCGGGTTGCAGCCCAAGTCCGGCAGCCGGGTAACACGCCGGCACCCGTTAAAAATCGCTTGTATCGCGCCTCCCCCCAATGTAAGAAGATTTCGAGATGGCCTAAGCACGCAACGCTTAGGCTCACCCTCCCTGGCTTCTCCCCAAACGTACCTATGCGGCGCACGTGTTGATTCCCGCGTGCCGGATACCCCTTCCCCCGTCGCCACGTAACCCTCCCAGGAAAGAATTATGAGAGTGCTTCAGACCATTCTTACCGGCCTCGTGTCGCTGCTTGGCGTAGTGACCTGTCTGGCAAACCCTCCAAAGGTAATCATCGACACTGACTTCAACACCATGGGTGATGATGGTCAGGTAGGCGTCATGGCCGCGCAGCTTTATGCCCAGGGAGCCATTGACCTGCTCGGGTTTACCATCGTTTCCGGCAACCAATGGCGCGACCAGGAGATTGCGGACTGCCTTAAAGCCGTTGAGCGGCTGGGCATCGAGCGCCAGGTCAGGGTCTACCCCGGCGCGCAATACCCCCTGCTGCACGATTACAAAGCGTACCTCCTTGAGGAGCTCCTGTTCGGGAATGCTACCGACTACGTAGGAGCGTACAAGGCGCCGCAGCCGAGCCTGAACCAACTGGTGCCCCCGCCGGACGGGTTCGCCACGCACACCAGACCCGCCCGCGAGGATGCCGTGAGGTTTCTGATCGAGACGTTCCACCGTTACCCGCACGAGGTTAACCTGCTGGCGATCGGGCCATTGACCAACGTGGCGCTGGCCATGCGGGAAGACCCGACCATCATTCCCTTGATCAAACAGATCGTCATCATGGGGGGCCAAATCTATGCGCCTGGAAATGCCTACAATGGTGCGGGCGAATTTAACTGGTGGTTTGATCCCGAAGCCGCGCAAGTGGTGCTGCGAGCCGATGTCCCCAGAAAAATCGTTCCGCTGGACGTGACGAACACCGTTACCCTGCCTCAGGACGTGTACCAACGGATCGTGGGGCGTAGCCCGCCGACGATTATCACCCAATTGTACCAGCAAGCGGTTAGTCCGGGGAGCTTTATCTACGACACCATTGCGCTGGCGTCGCTTTATGATCCCAGCCTTGACGTGGACACCCGCGTCCTCTACGTCGACATCAATACCACCTTCGATCAGAATTACGGGAAGTCGGTGGTTTGGAGCTCAGACCCGTACCCTTCCATTCACGTCGAATCCCCGTCGACGGTGGTGTTCCACATTGACAACACCCGGTTTTTCAACCTTTACGCGGACTTGCTGACGCGGCCTGTGCCGGTCAAATTCCGTTGGGAACCCGCCGAGGCAGGACAATAGCCCCCGAACTCAGGGCGAGCGGACCGTCTTCGGTTCGGTCCCAAGGTCCGAGACCGCAGGACTCAAACGCCTTTGCGGCCGAGCGCAGCCCGCCGGTCGAAAGCTTATGCGAATTTGCTTCCGCCTTTTTTGCGCTGGAGGTCAAGACGCTCGCGCCGGTACCGCTTTAACTTCCTGCCGTTTCCGGGGATCTACGCAGGAAAGGCGCGGCGGGGCGACAACGGAAAAATTCCATAATAAAAATAAAAAACAGTTTTTTGATAAAATCCATTTGCGTTCCCGCCGCGTCTGCGGTAGCCTCCAGTCGCCGACCAAGGAGGGTTAGCGAGGCGCCGGTTTGTATCTCCCGGCGCCCGCTATGGTCGGGCAACCGATTCAACGCGCGTTTCCGAGCCCGGATTCAACTGAGCCGACGCACAGACAGGAGAGCTGGAGAATGCCGAAGAATAACGCGCGCTGGATCGCAATCGCCTCGGGCGGGGACGGATACATTACCGGCTGGGGTGGCGAGTTCGAGCCGGTGATGCGTGAAATCGAGCGCTACATCTATGCCATTGAGGAGCACCGGCTGGGCTTGAATTGGAAAGAGGTGTGCGCCGGCGTGCCGGCCCTGCGCGGCAGGGCTTGGGAGGTCTCCGGAGCCCAACCGTGGGAAGATTTCCTGGGAAGCCTCGAATACTGCTTCGATTGCGTCGTGTGCGACGACGAAGGGAACGACGGGATGCCCGGCCAGAGTGGCTATTCTTTTACGATCGAGCTCAAAGCCTCCCACAGGCAATCGTTCCTTCAATCCATGGGGCAACTTCAAAACAGCCTGGAGAAGTACTGGCAACGGCATCATCTCCCGAAAGCGCCGCCCTCATCTAAGCTCGGCCCGATTTCCTGACCCCTCTGGTACGGCGAAGTTGTCCCTCCCCACGCCTGAAGGCGGGGGATTCTCGCTTCTACCCTTGCCACCGTGCCCGACCGTTCAGGTTTTACGCGTAACGCCACTTCTAAGCGTCTATGCTACCCGGCACGATCTAAGCTTGGTGCTGGATGAGAAGGCCCAGTGCGCCTTTAGCCGGAACAACTACGAGTCCGACGTGGTGTTTTTCTCGTACCCCCGCGCCCGGGCGTTCGCCCGTGACTAGTCGGAGTTCCCCGTGCCAGATCTGGCAGTGGAAGTGCTTTCGCCGTCCACCCAAGCCAGCGATCGCGGGGTTAAGTAGCGTGAGGCATAGCATCCGTTTCATGCGGGCGTACGTGATCGTAGCCAGGGACTTTCGGCCCTGGAACCCGTTCCCTCCCGGCCCGCGTCCCCGTGGACGCCTGGAGGGCAGGCCG
>JAFAUY010000036.1 GCA_019243005.1 Verrucomicrobiota bacterium
GCGCCGTTTCTGGATCTTCAGCCGGGTCGCGTCCTGGCCGCCGAAAAAAACCGTCCCGTCGTCCGGGTAATCAAGGCCCGCAATGATGCGCAGCAGGGTAGTTTTGCCCGACCCGGATGGGCCCAAAAGCGCCAGGAATTCACCGTCGTCAGCCGTGAGTGACACGCGGTCAAGCGCGACCATCCGGCCATAGGTCCGGACCAGATCTTTTACTTCGATTTTCATCCCAAACCTCCCACTGATGCAGCCTGGAGGCGTAACCCCAGGCGCATACGCCATTCCACCATCGCTTTGATGCCCAAGGTTAATAAGGCGAGTAACGCCAGGAGCGAGGCCATGGCAAACGCGGCGACCAGATTGTATTCGTTATAAAGGATTTCCACGTGAAGTGGGATCGTGTTAGTCAGGCCCCGGATGTGACCCGACACCACCGACACCGCGCCGAACTCGCCCATTGCCCGCGCGTTGCACAGAATCACCCCATAGATCAGGCCCCAGCGTACCTTGGGCAGGGTGACCCTCCAGAAAGTTTGCCAGCCGTTTGCACCCAGGGAAAGGGCGGCCTGCTCCTCTTCGCTTCCCTGAGCCTGCATGACCGGGATCAGTTCGCGGGCGACGAAAGGAAAGGTCACAAAGATCGTCGTCAGGACGATTCCGGGTACGGCGAAGATGACTTTCAGGTGGTGCGCAGCCAGGAATGGTCCCAGCCAGCCGTTTGCGCCGAAAAGCAACACGTAAATCAGCCCGGAGACGACCGGCGAAACCGCAAAAGGGAGATCGATCAGCGTGATCAAGAGGCTCTTGCCCGGAAACGCAAAGCGCGAAATCGCCCAGGCCGCGCAAATCCCGAAGAGCAGGTTCGCCGGCACCGCGATGGCTGCGACCAGCAACGTGAGGCGAATGGCCGCCTGGGCCACCGGATCACGAAAAACGGCAAAATAGGCGTTAACGCCATGGGCCAAAGCTTCACTGAAGACCGTAACGAGCGGCAGCAATAAAAAGATGAGCAAAAATGCCAGCGTAACCCCGATCAGCAAGGCGCGGAGCGGCCATGGATCGGCGATGGCGGGATGGGCTTTGGGCGGCTGAGGACGTGCTTCCACCATGCAGGCTAGCGAGCAAGCCAGCGCACCGACCAGCGCTGGAGCAGGTTGATGATCAAAAGCAGCAGGAACGACAAGACCAGCATCATGACCGCCACCGCCGTCGCGCCGCGGTAATCGTACTGCTCCAGCTTTGTAATGATCAGAAGGGGCACAATCTCGGTCTTCATCGGCATGTTGCCGGCGACAAAAACAACTGAGCCATACTCGCCGAGGGCCCGGGCGAACGCCAGCGCGAACCCGGTCACCGCCGCAGGCAGCAGTTCCGGTCCGATCACGCGGACCAAACTCTGCCAGCGAGACGCCCCGAGGCTGGCCGCCGCCTCTTCGTACTCCGGATCGAGGTCCAGCATGACCGGCTGCAAGGTCCTTACCACGAACGGCAGACCGATAAAGGTCAGGGCGACAAAAATACCGGCTTCCGTGTACGCCACCTTCCAGCCGAATGCGTCGAGCAACGGCGCCCCAAGGAGGCCGTTCGGGCCATAAATTGCCGCCAGCGCAATTCCGGCAACCGAGGTCGGCAGCGCGAATGGAAGATCTACCATGGCGTCCAGCAACCGTTTACCCGCAAACCGGTACCGTACCAACACCCAGGCGACGATGGTCCCGAGCACGGTGTTAACCGCCGCCGCTGCCGCCGACGCGCGGACGCTTACTCCAAACGATGCAACCACGCGCGGGGCCGTGACCGCACGAATGAAGCCGTCCCAGCCCAGTCCGGACGCCTTCAGGAAGGCGGCCGAAAGCGGTAGAAGCACCAGTAGGCAGAGGTAGAGCAGCGCAAACCCGAGCGTCAGGCCGAAACCGGGAAGAACCTGTCGCCGCCGCCAGAGGCATATGCCATTTACCTTAGTGCTGATAGATCTGATCAAAGACCCCGCCATCATCAAAGAATTGGCTTTGCGCCCTGGCCCAGCCGCCGTAAACTTCATCGACGGTGAATACAGGGACCTGTGGGAATTGGCTGGCGTATTTCGCCAGCAGGTCCGGCGAGAGCGGCCGGTAGAAGTTCCTCGCCGCGATCTCCTGCGCCTCAGGAGTGTACAGAAACTGCAGGTATGCGGTCGCCTCTTCCCGGGTGTGCTTCTGATCAACCACCTTGTCAACCACGGCGACCGGCGGTTCAGCCTTGATGCTGACCGACGGGTAAACGATTTGAAACCGGTCTTTCCCGAACTCCTTGAGCGTTAGGTAACCCTCGTTCTCCCAGGCGATCAGAACGTCGCCCAGTTGCCGTTGCGCAAACGTGATGGTCGCCCCGCGCGCCCCCGAATCCAGAACCGGCACGTTCCGGTAGAGTTTGGTGATGTAATCTTTCGCCTCGGCTTCGTCACCGCCCGCTTTGCGGAGCGCGTAGCCGTAGGCGGCCAGAAAATTCCAGCGCCCGCCGCTGGACGTCTTGGGGTTCGGCGTGATCACCTGAAGCCCGGGTTTGACGAGGTCATCCCAGTCTTTCACGCCTTTCGGATTTCCTTTGCGGACCAGCAACAGCACGGTTGATGTGTAGGGGACCGACCGGTTCGGAAACCGGGCCGGCCAATCCGCCGCGACCAGGTTGCCGTTGGCGTGGAGCGCGTCGATGTCGGCCGCCAACCCGAGCGTGACCACGTCCGCTGGCAAACCATCGATCACCGACCGGGCTTGTTTGCTCGAACCGCCGTGCGATTGCTGGATTTCGACCTTCTTCCCGGTGTTGGCGGCGTACGCTTTGGCGAACGCTTCATTGAACTGCTGGTAGAACTCGCGGGTCGGGTCGTACGAGGCGTTGAGCAACTGCACCGTCTCTGCCGCCAGCGGGGAGCCAGCCAAGAGCGAACCTAGAAAAATCAGCCGCAGTGCATGGATCATAACGCGCTTTACCCTACCAACATCGTCGGCTTTAAAGCACGTCGCGCGGCGGACGTAAAGCAATTTTTGATCCCCAACCGCGGCTCCGTTCAGGGCCCGCGCTCCCTCAAACTAACTCCTGCCCTTGCTGCCGCCGGATCCACCAATCTCGCTTGCTGGCACCGGCCGGGTACGCGCCTCTTTACGGTGACCTCCGGAACGCCCCCGGCCCGCCGTCGCCAGCGAATCGAGAACGGTCCCGGCCGCGAAAGGCAGCGGTACACGATCGCGCCGCATCTTTCGCAGGGTTACTTCTACCACATCCGCCAGGGTAAACCGATCGAGGATATTCGAAATGGCGTTACGCACATCCTGCATCAGCATGCGCAGGCCGCAATGTTCTTCGTCCGGGCAGCTGCAACGCTCGTAGGCGGTCTGGCTGACGCAGGCAATCGGTGCCAGCGGACCATCAATCAGCCGGACGACCTGACCGATCCGGATCTGATCGGGCGACGCCGCCAGCAAGTAGCCGCCGTGTTTGCCTCGACGGCTTTCCAGATAGCCGCCGGCCTTCAGCTGCATCAGGATCTGCTCGAGAAACTTTACCGGGATATCCTCTTTCCTGGCCAGTTCGTTGACTTGCAGCAGCGGCTTGCCTAAGGCTTGGGCTAAACCAAAATCGATCAGAGCCCGCAGCGCGTACTCACCCCGTTTAGAAAGCTTCACGGCCCCTCATGGTAAAAGTTACTCTGCATCCATTATAACACCGGCCAGGACCTGTTTCCATCCTCCAGCACGTTTTTCGGCTGGTGGCATTTGTGGCATTTCTCCCCGTGCCGACGGAGGGGGTCGAACCCACACGTCCTTTGAGGGACAACGGATTTTGAGTCCGTCGCGTCTGCCAATTCCGCCACGTCGGCTTTCGGGCGAGGTGAACCTGTAGGTGCATCCGCTGAAAACGCAAGGGACAAATTTCAGGCTTCCGCTTGGGTTAGACGTGAAGCCGGCCGGCCGCCTGCATGCCTGCTTCCTCCGACCGGCGTCAGCCGCGCTCTCCACCGGCTGGGGTCGGCGGCACCGCCGCGCCGCGGGCTTCGATTCGCCCAATCGCCCAGCCGGCATGTTCCGCCACCAGCGCATCCCCGCAAACCTCCAGCCGTCGCAATCCTGCCAGGTCAGCCGGATGGCCGGCGTTGCCCAACGCCACACACACATTGCGCATGAAGCGTCGCCACTTCAGGCGCTTCACGGGCGATTTGCGGAACAGCATCCGGAAATCGTCCTCGCTCAGCGTCGCGAGCTGGCCGAGCGACAGGTCCCGAACCGGCCCGGCTTCGTAGAACTGCAGTTCCCGCGCCTGGACGGCAAACCGATTCCACGGGCAAGCCTCGAGGCAATCGTCGCATCCGTAAACGCGGTCGCCCAGGGCTGGCCGGAACTCTTCCGGGATCGATCCCTGGTGTTCGATCGTCAGGTAAGAGAGGCAGCGCGTGGCCTCAAGCCGGTACGGCGCCGTCAGCGCGCCGGTGGGACACGCGTCCAGGCACCGGCGACAGTTGCCGCAGCGGCCGCGGGCCGGCGGATCCGGCTCCAGGGCCAGCGTCGTCAGGATGGTGCCGAGGAAAAACCACGTGCCGAGCCGCTCATTCAGACAAAGCGTGCTCTTGCCCTGCCAGCCCACCCCCGCTTCCGCGGCAAAATCGCGTTCCAGAACCGGGCCGGTGTCGACGTAACATTTTTGGCTCCCGCCCCGTTCGCAGAGGAAATCGGCGAGCTGCCGGAGCTTCGGCAGCATGACGTCGTGATAATCCTCGCCCCAGGCGTAACGGGCAAAACGCCCGGGGCCCTTTCTGAAGGAACCGCCCTGGTAATAGCTGGCCGCCACGACCACGACCGAACGTACGCCGGGCAGAACCTGCCGCGGGTCCGTGCGCCGGTGAGGCTCGCGCGCCAGCCAGTGCATGTCACCCTGGTGACCCTCACTCAGCCAGGCCAGAAAGTAATCTGCGTGGCGCGCCGTCTGGGCCGCCGCGATCCGGCATGCATCAAAGCCGAGCTCAAGGGCCCGGATCTTGAGTTGATCTTTCGTCCCCACGACCGGACCAATCTCGCACGGTCGCCAGGACTTGCCTAGCGACCTGCTGATGATTAAGGCCGGAGGAATCCACCGAAAAATCGGCGACGGCGGCGTAAAAACGCTGCCGCACCCTCAACAGCTCGCGTACCGTTTGCCGGGGATTGGCGGTGTGCAGAAGCGGTCGGGTCGGGTTCCGGCTCACGCGCGCCCAGATGGTCGGTTCATCGGCGATCAGCCAGACGACCGGACCGAGTCGCCTCAACAACGGGCCGTTTGCCGGATCCAGCACAATGCCGCCGCCGGTCGCAAGCACCATCGCGCGCTCCGTTTGCAGAGAACGCAAGACCTCCTTTTCTTGTGCGCGGAAAAAAGCCTCTCCATGCGCCGCGAAAATCTCCGGAATCGATTTACCCACTCGCGAACGGACAAGCAAATCCGTGTCGCGAAAACGAAACCCGGTGCTGCGCGCCAATTCCCGGCCCACGGAAGACTTTCCGGAGCCCATGAAGCCTACCAGCACAATGTTTGGGAGCGCCAACGTCGATACTGCCGCTTCATCCGCGTCTGGGCGGCCGGCTCCACGCGATGATCATGATACGATTGTCCGGACAACGTTCCGCGCCTTTGCTCCTTTTTCGTCTTGATAAAGTTCGTACTCTACCGTCTCGCCTTCGTTAAGAGTTTTAAACCCATCCGCTTGGATCACGGAAAAATGAACGAAGATATCCGTTGGAACTTCAGGATCGACAATGAAG
>JAFAUY010000060.1 GCA_019243005.1 Verrucomicrobiota bacterium
GCCGCTCAGCGAAATGGCGAACGCGCGCAGGCTCGGAACCGAGGCCAGGATCTCGTCGCGCAGGGAGTCAGTGAGAGGCATCAGTCCCTCCCGTCGTTGTCATTAGATCCCCCGCCGCCCTCCACTTGGGGTTGCCCCCCCGGGACATCAAGCTTTCGGATCAGGTCCGCAAACCGATCGGGAACCCCTTGACGGACGACGTCGTCGTACATCGCGCGGAGTTGATGACCAATCCGCGATTGGATCTCCGAGTTCAGTCCGCCGGGCTTGCGCGGTGCCGCATTCTTGCTGGCTTGAGACTTTACATCCTTCATGACCTTTTCCACGTTTCCCCGAGAGTTAAGTCTCTGAAGCTCCAAGAATTATCCTCGCGATCGAGGGGGTCTATCGGGAACTAATGCGACGCCTGCGCAAAAGTTCCCACCGAAAGGGAACTTTTCTAAGGTTCAGGAGTAGTTTGCCCATCAGGGGAACCCGGGCCGCCCCCAATATTGCATGGCCCTTGAGATCGAATGGAGTGGGGATGTCCCGATCACAGCTTGTTGCTGAACATTTACCTCTGCTGCGGCGGTATGCCCGAGCCCTGACCGGAAGCCAAGGCTCCGGCGATGCGTATGTCGGCGCCATGCTGGAAGCTCTCATTCAGGATCCCTCCCTGCTTGACGAGCGTTACGGGCCGCGCGCCGGTTTGTTCCGGCTGTTCACCCAGATTTGGAATTCGGTGGCGCTGAACGACGATACCGAAGTGACCACCCTGCCGATGCCACCGGAACGGCGGCTCTCCAACATTACGCCGCTGCCCCGTCAGGCGTTCCTGCTGCTGTCGCTGGAAGGCTTCCCCGAGGAGGAGGTGGCGTTCATTCTCGGCACCGAGGTCGGTGAGACCCGGCGTCTCGCCGACGCCGCCGGCCGCGAGCTGGCTGCCGAGATCGCGACCGACGTGTTGATCATCGAGGACGAGACCTTCATCGCCATGGATCTCGAGAGCCTGGTGAAGAATCTCGGCCACAACGTCATCGGCGTCGCCCGCACCCATGCGGATGCTGTCGCGCTCGCCAAGAACAAGAAGCCCGGTCTGATCCTCGCCGACATCCAGCTCGCCGACGGCTCGTCCGGCCTGGACGCCGTCAACGAACTGCTGCGGACCTTCGAGGTGCCGGTGGTGTTCATCACCGCCTATCCCGAGCGCTTCCTGACCGGCGAGCGTCCCGAGCCGGCGTTCTTGATCTCCAAGCCGTTCCAGCCGGCCATGGTGTCGGCGGTGGCGAGCCAGGCTCTGTTCTTTCAGCGCAATTCGCGCAACCGCATGCCCAAACCTGCGGCCTAAGGGTTGGTCGCGTAAAAAAGCCGGCGGGCTTCGTCAGAAGCGCGCCGGCTTTTTCATGCCTGGCCTTGATGGCTGAACGGATCATCAATCAATCGCCGTAGCTAGCGCAAGGCGTCGCGGCAGCGCGGCTCGTCGGCCGTGGTCCCGAAGCTCCGGCTTGTAGACCTTATCTTTGTACCGAAGCTGTGAAAAGCAGTGACCCCGAAATGAAAGCGGGGCACCGCCGGCATCACCACGGCGGTGCCCCGCGTCGCCGGTCAATGGGGCAGGGGGAACAACCGGCTGCTGAGAAGACGCGCGAGTGCGCGAGTCGTTCCCGAGCTGCAAAAAATTTTTGGAGCAAGTCGTTTTGATTTTTTGTGCAGATATTTTTGCTTGAGTGGGTCTATTTTAACACACGGTTAAGTGATCGGCCAAACCGAGAACTTCGTTCCTGCGACCAACGTTTGCAGTGGCGAGTCGCCAGCAGGGCGAGGGAACGGTGGCCATGTCAGATACCAGTAAGGTAGTTGTTCTTAGTGCGATTGCAGCGGCACTCAGCGTCGGAGCGGTGCAGTTTGCGTCCGGGCACGATTTGACCGGGGGGCTGCTCACCCCAGCGTCAACCACAAGCAGCTCCGTCAACCGGTCCGCCAAGGCGGATCGTGCACCGGTTCTGCCCTCCATCGGGCAGACCAAAACCATCTCGCTTCACCTTTCACAGTTTGCCGATACGTCATTCCTGCTGCGCAT
>JAFAUY010000065.1 GCA_019243005.1 Verrucomicrobiota bacterium
TCAAGCTTGATCAGCGCAGCGCTTACCGCCAGATCCATTTTCCGGCCGCTGAGGCGCAATGGGCGGCGGCCCGGGAGGAATTGGCCCTGGCGGAACTCGTGTCGATGCAGACCGTGGTGGTACGGCGACGCCGTTTCACGATGGCCCTGGCAGGAAGGGCGCACGCGGCCTCGGGGACTTTGGTTGAGCGATTCCTGCGTCTGCTGCCTTACGAGCCGACCAAAGCTCAGCGCCGGGCCATCGGCGAGGTTTACCGGGACTTGGCGAGTGAGCGAGTGATGAACCGGTTATTGCAGGGCGATGTCGGCGCGGGCAAGACGCTGGTGGCGATCGCGTCGATGTTGCATGCCGTCGAGGCCGGTTCTCAGGCGGTGCTGATGGTGCCGACCCAGGTGCTGGCAGAGCAGCATTACCGCAACTTGTCGACCTGGCTGGCGCCGCTGGACGTGAGGGTGGCGATGCGAACCGGCAACAAGCAGGAGTTGTCGTTTTTGGAACTGGCGGGCCGCGCCGATATTGTGATCGGCACCCACGCGCTTCTTTTCGCTTTAGACGAACTGGAAAACGTGGGTTTGGTCGTCATCGATGAGCAGCACAAATTCGGCGTCATGCAGCGGGCGAAATTATTGCAGCGCACCCCGGTACCTGACCTGCTGGTCATGACGGCCACGCCCATCCCGCGAACCCTGGCGATGACGGTTTACGGCGATCTCGAAATTTCCGTGCTGGACGAAAAGCCGGCCGGCCGGCGACCGATCATCACCCGGGTGCGTTCCTCGGAAAAGATCCCCGAGGCGGCCTCGTTTATCCGGGACCGGCTCGCGGCGGGCCGCCAAGCTTACATCGTTTACCCGGTCATCGAGGAGTCTGAAAGCATTTCCGCCAAGGCCGCCACGGCCGAATTTGCTCGCTGGGAGAAACTGCTGGCGCCGGCCCGGTGCGGGCTTTTGCACGGCCGGCTGGCGCCTGACGACCGGGAGCGGGTGATGGACGCTTTTCGAAACGGAAGCACCCAGGTGCTCGTCTGTACCAGTGTGGTGGAAGTGGGCGTCGACGTACCTAACGCCACCGTGATGGTGATCGAGAACAGCGAACGTTTCGGCCTGGCCCAGTTGCACCAGCTGCGTGGCCGGATTGGACGCGGTAAACACCAGAGTTATTGTATCCTTCTGTCGGAGAGTACGGAAGCGGTGGAGAAATTGCAGGTTTTGGAGCAAAGCGATAACGGTTTTGAGATTGCCGAGGCTGACCTGCGAATCCGCGGCCCCGGCGACCTGCTTGGCACCGCGCAAAGCGGTTTACCGCCGCTGCGGCTGGCTAACCTCGTGACTGACCGGCAGTTAGTTGACCAGGCGAAAGGGATCGCCGAAGAACTTACTACCCAGGATCCCGACCTCCGGTCACCCCGGCTCAGCCGGCTCCGGCGCGTTATCGAGGAAACTGGTAAAACGGGGACCGGCTTGGCTAATTAGGCCAGAGTGGTTTTGATTGCATGAAGAGTTTTTTAAAATTTTTGTTCTTTGTCCTGCTGCTGGCATTGGGCATTTCGCTCATCTACGTGTGGCAAGCCAAACAGCTCGGACAATCCCAGGTCCGGGTCGAAAGGTTTACCCCGGCCGAGAAGCCGAAGCTGGACCTGGATTCCGTCGACATCCTGCAACGTCTCAACGACGAGTACGCCAAGGTAACCGAGGCGGTGGTGCCGAGCGTCGTGAGCATCACGACGACCAAAACCGTGGAGCGCCGCCAGCCGATCGATCCGCTCGAACTTTTTTTCGGTCACCGATTCGGCCGGGACGGAGAGACCGAGCAGAAGGTGACGTCTCTCGGTTCGGGCGTGATTGTGTCCAAGGAAGGCCATATCGTGACCAATAACCACGTGGTGGACGGGACCGATGACGTTACCGTCCAGCTGAGTGACGGGCGCGAAGCCAAGGCCAGGATCATCGGCACCGATTCGCAGCTGGATCTGGCGGTGCTCAAAGTCGATTTACCGAACCTGAGCCCCCTTCCCCTGGGCGACTCCGAGCAGGTACACGTCGGCCAGATTGTCTTTGCCATCGGCAATCCGTTCGGATTGGAAGAGAGCGTCAGCCAAGGCATCATCAGCGCCAAGGATCGCCGGGCCATGAGCGACAGTTCCGTGGATTTTTTTCAGACCGATACCGCCATCAACCCGGGCAATTCCGGCGGTCCGCTGGTTAACATTCGCGGGGAAGTGGTCGGCATTAACACCGCCATTTATTCCGAATCCGGCGGCAACCAGGGAATCGGTTTCGCCATCCCTTCAAACGTGGTGCGCCGTGCGATGAACAGCATCATCAAAAAAGGACGGGTGGTGCGGGGTTACCTCGGGGTGAGCATTCAGCCGGTGACCAAAGAAATCGCCGAGCAGTTCAAGCTGGATAGCACCCGGGGTGCGCTGGTCACCGATGTTACCCCGGGATCGCCCGCCGACCAGGCCGGGATCATCCACGGTGACGTGATCCGAAAGATCAACAACACGGACTTGCGCGACGTGAACGCGCTGATGAATCGGGTGGCTGAGGCTGAAATCGGTTCCGAATTGTCCGTTGAACTGATCCGGGACGGCCAGGCCAAAACGGTGATGGCCAAGGTGGCGGAGCAGCCGCCGGACCTGATGGCTCGCCTGAACCGCAGCCAACGGCAGAACCCGATCTTCGGAGGCAGCCAGCAATCCAGCACTTTTGATGGAATGCAGGTCCAGGATCTGACGCCGCGGTTGCGGTCTCAGGCCAATGTCCCCGATTACGTCCACGGGGTCGTTGTCACCGACGTTGACCCTTCTTCGCCGGCGGCTACCCAACTGCGGCCGGGCGACGTCATCGAGGAAATCAACCGGCAGCCGGTCAGCAATACCCGGGAATTTCAGCAAATCGTCGCCCAGCTCGATACGCGCCGGGCGATTGTGCTGGGCGTGGCCCGGAACCGCCAGCGGTCATTTGTGATCCTGAAGCCGCCGGAGTGACGCGTAACGGGTAACGCGCAAACGGGTAGCGGTCGCTTTGCCGGGGGCAGCCCTCTGGTGTATAAGAACGGTCAAAACCGCTTCACCGAGACGTAACGAAAGGAAATCGATGCAACCTGGTTCTACGGGGAATATTATAGCCGGATTGGCGAGCTTCTTCGCGCCCGGGCTCGGGCAGCTTGTGCAGGGCCGCCCATTGGCTGCCCTTTTCTTTTTCCTGCTGGCCGTGCTGCTATGGCTTATTACTTTTGGGCTTGGGGGTTGGATTGGGCACATCATTGCCGCCCTTGAAGCCGCGCTTTGGCGAGGTCCCCGGCACCTTGTTTAGTGCCGGGTAAGGCGTAACGGGCAGAGTTCGGCGTTCGGCGTTAAATAATTAAATAATTAATCTTCGCACCGTGGTCGCCGTGGCGCCGTGTGATTGTCTCCGTTGTGGCCGCCGTGTGACCCGACGCCCCGATGCGTTTGACGGGTTAAACCTGCTTGGATCGTGTCCTGAACCGAGTACGCTGGCCGCGATGGAAAGGCTCTACTACCAGCGACCGGGTACCGCGCCCGCTACCCTCGAGTTGCCGCCCGCACAGGTAGGCCGTTCGCCGGTGATGCGTTTGATGGAATATGACGCCCAGGTGCTTCACGACCGGATCATCGAAAGTGTGCATGAACTGCCCGACGAGCCCGAGTCGCACCGGGTCTCCTGGCTCAATGTGGGCGGCCTCGGGAACCTCGAACTGCTGCGCAGCCTGGGCCAGCATTTCCACATTCATCCACTCGCCCTGGAAGATATCCTGGACCCAAGCCAGCGGCCGAAGCTCGACGAATACGAGGGCCAACTCTTCATGGTGTTCAAGATGGTGTACGAGGGGGGCCCGGGCGAAGTCGTCTTCGAGCAGGTCAGCTTTGTGTTGGGACGCAGATTTTTAATTACCTTTCAGGAGGATGCCGAGCGCGACGTCTTCGAACCGATCCGGACACGCCTGCGGGAAGGGGCCGGTAACCTGCGCTTCATGCGGGCCGATTACCTGGCCTACGCGCTGGTCGATGCGATCGTCGATCATTACTTTCCGATCATGGAAAGCGTGGGTGAAACCGTGGCTGACCTCGAGCAGGCGTTGCTTGACCGTCCCACGCGCGAAGCGCTTCAGCGTATCCAGGCGGTCCGGCGGACCCTGCTTCAGATGCGACGGGCCATCTGGCCCACCCGCGACGTGATCGGCCACCTTTGCCGGGATGACACCGGGCACATTTCCGCCCGCACCAAACCCTTTCTGCGGGACTGTTACGATCACGCCATCACCCTCATCGACCTGCTCGAGAATTACCGCGATGCCACCGGCAACATCACCGAACTTTACCTCTCGAGTCTGAGCATGCGCACCAACGAAATCGTGCGGGTCCTTACGGTCGTGTCATCCATCTTCATCCCGCTGACGTTCATCGCCGGCGTGTACGGGATGAATTTCGACACCGGCAGGAGCCGATTCAACATGCCGGAGTTACACTGGAAATACGGCTATCCGGCCGCGCTGCTGCTCATGGCCTTGATTGCCGGGACCATGCTCTACTATTTCAAACGCAAAAAGTGGCTATAAGAATGCCACAAATGCCACAAGCGGAAAAATGCCACAAATGACAGAGAACCCGATTCGCGGCGTTTCTTCTTGTGGCATTTCTCACGAGGAGTTGGCCTTGGCGTCGGGAGGTGCGTTTTGGGCGTTGCCGCCGTCACCACCGTCCACCGGCCGTAATGGTCCGCGGCGCTTGTAGAAGTCGTACCTTGCCAGGATGGTTCGGACGTACCGGGCGGTTGACGGGAAAGGAATGCTTGCCTGAAAAGATTCCGCTTCAACCGGTCCGTTACCTTTCTGCATCGCGGCACGTATCCAGCGGTCGACGCGGCTGCGGCCGGCGTTGTATTCGGCCAAGGCAAACGGCACGGCGTCGTCGCGATCGTTCCAGCGCTGCAACGCTTTGCTGAGGTACCACGTCCCGACGCGGATATTGATTTCCGGATCAAGCAGCTGGGCAGGTTCAAAATGCGGAACGTTGTTGGCCGCAGCCCAATCCCTCGCGGCGATCTCGGAGACCTGCATCAAACCGCGTTCCCCGTTGCGGCCCTGCATGTCGCTCTGGAAACGGCTTTCGCGCCAGATCACCGCCTTGACCAGCCGGGGATCAACCCGGTGCGCCGCCGCGATTCGTACAATGAGCGAATCGTACCGTCGATAGTCGGTCCAGTTCTTAAGTTCGCGCAGGACGTACAATGGATCCTTGGAACGAACCATGAGAAAGGCAACGGCTGAAATCAGGGACAGAAAGAGGATTGCCCCCAGTTCAAGCGCGTAATGCCATCCTCGCTTAAACGGTTTGCTTCGAATTTCCGTTCGCTCTTTTCGAGACCCCATTCAAGTTACCTGAACAGCACCATGCAGCGGTTTGTTCGCGTTATCACCGATGATCTCGCAGATAAAGAACTAGAATACGTCATTCCCGGCGATTGGGCCAGCAAGATCGAGGTTGGGTCACGCGTTAAGGTACCGTTGCGCAGCCGCGATTTGCTGGCCACCGTGGTGGCCATTTCGGACCAGGCCACCGTGGAAGGGGCCCGGCCGATCACGGCGATCGTTTCACCCGGCCCGGTGCTCAGCCCGGCCCTGCTCGACCTGGTCCGCTGGATGTCGGACTACTACTGCTGCTCGCTGGGTGCGGCGCTGCGCGCTGCCATCCCCCAGGTGATCCGGCGCGCCGAGGTAAGTTTCAAACGCGAACGTTACGTCGAGCCGATCCTGAACGTTGCGCCGGACGAATTGGAGGGTTTGCGCCGGCGGTCACCCCGGCAGGCGGCCGTCTACGATTGGCTCTGCGGGTTGCAGCAACATCCGACGCGGTGGGCGGACGCACGCGCCGGCGCCGGCACAACCGACCGGACCCTTCAGCAACTGGTTGAACGCGGTCTGGCCAAGGTGTCGGTGCTGAACGCCGGCCGCGACCCTTACGGCGGGGAAACGTTCATTCCGAGCCGGCCACTCGCCCTGAACGACGAGCAGCAATCCGCGTTACACCTGGTGGCCTCATCGATCCAGGAACGAAACCCGCAGCCGGTCCTGCTTTATGGCGTTACCGGCAGCGGCAAAACCGAGGTTTACCTCCAGGCCATCCAGCGCTGCCTGGAGCATAACCGCGGCGCGCTTATCCTGGTGCCCGAAATCACCCTGACGCCGCAAACCGTCGAGCGGTTCAAGATGCGTTTCGGCGCGGAGATGGTGGCGGTCTTACACAGCCATTTGTCGGCCGGTGAACGCCATGATGAATGGCATAAGCTGCGCGACCGGCGCGCCCGCGTCGCGATCGGCGCCCGCAGCGCGGTGTTTGCCCCGGTGCCGAATCTGGGGCTGATCGTGGTCGATGAGGAACACGAAAATTCCTATAAGCAAGAGGAAGCGCCGTGTTATCACGCCCGGGACCTGGCGGTGGTGCGGGCCCGATTTGAGAAATGCGCCGTCCTTCTCGGGAGCGCGACTCCCTCGATGGAGAGCTACCAGAATGCCCACTCCGGCAAATACCGCCTAGCCCGGCTCCGATCGCGCGTCGACGATCGCGAAATGCCCCTGATCCGGGTGGTGGATCTTCGTCAGGAGTTTCTCAAGCAAAAGACCTTGCCGATCATCTCAACCCGGCTCGGCCTGGCGATTGAAGAGCGGCTCCAAAGAAAAGAACAAGCGATTTTGTTCCTGAACCGGCGCGGCTTTGCTTCCTCCCTCATCTGCAACGCGTGCGGCTACGTCTGCGAATGCCAGAACTGCAGCGTCGCCCTGACGTACCACCTCGAGGAAAACCGGATCAAATGCCATCTTTGCGGCCACGCCGCGGTTGCCCCCGGCAAATGCCCGCAGTGCGCCGATCCGGGCATCCGGTACGCCGGTTACGGCACCGAGAAGGTTGAGGGTGCGGTTCGCAAGCTTTTTCCCCAGGCGGTGATTGCCCGAATGGATGCCGACACGATGTCGCGGAAAGATGCCTACCGCGAGACGCTCACTTCATTTCGTACCGGCAAGATCGATATCCTGATCGGGACGCAGATGATCGCCAAAGGGCTCGATTTCCCCAACGTCACCGTAGTCGGCATCATTAATGCCGACGTAGGGCTGCACATCCCGGATTTCCGGGCAGGGGAACGCACTTTTCAGCTTCTGACGCAGGTGGCGGGCCGGGCCGGACGGGGCGACCTGACCGGCGAGGTGTTCGTGCAGAGCTCCACCCCGTTCAGTCCTTCCATCCAGTTTGCGCGCCACCATGATTTTGAGGGCTTTTGGGAACAGGAAAGCGAGTTCCGGCACCGGTGCGACTACCCGCCTTTTGTGCACCTCATTCTGATCCACGTGCGTTCGGAGCACCAGGGCCGGGCGGAACTTTCGGCCGAAACCCTTCACCGGCGTTTGCGAGAGGGCCTGGATCCGTCGGTGACGCTGCACGCCGTCGTGCCTGCGCCGATCGCGCGCACCAAGGGAGCCTACCGCTTTCACATCTTGTTACGCAGCCGGGCCGTACTTCGTCTGAGCCGCCAGATCAAAGCGACAATCGAGAAGATCACGTTTCCGGAAGACGTTCACGTCGGGGTTGACGTCGATCCGTACTACCTGCTCTGAGTGTCGGGTGCCGGGTGCGCTGAGGTCGATCGATGCCACCCCACCCGGACGCGGCGGCAGCTCACGCCGCCGCCGTCAGCGTGAGTTCGGTAAGTTCGGGCGGACAATCGAACCGTACCGGCATACCGACCATGCCGAGCCCGCGCCCGGTGTAAACCAGCCGGCCATCCAGCTCGTAAAGTCCCGTGTGGAAGATTTGCCCCCACGACGGCAGAATCACCGGCCCGAACGCCGGGATACGGACCTGGCCGCCGTGACTGTGACCGGAAAGCTGCAACTGCACCGGCGTTGACCGGACCATGGTCGGAAAGTAGTCGGGTTCGTGCACCAGGGCCAAGGCCGCGTCGTTTTCACGGCAACCCGCAAACGCGCGTTTCGGATCAGGTATTCCGCCCCAGACCGAGTCCAGCCCTGCCAGGTAAAGGCGGCCGCCCCGCGGACCGAGGTGCACGCCGCGGTTGACCAGCACCTCGATGGAATGGGCGGCAAGTTCCGCCCGCACCACCTCGGGACCTTCCCAGCAATCGTGATTTCCCAGCACGGCGAATACGCCGTACTTCGCGTTTAATCGGCCGAGCACCGGGGCGAGTTCGTGAATCGCCTCCACTTTTGTGTAGATGTAATCGCCCCCGAGCAAAACCAGGTCCGGGTTCAGGGCGTTGGCCTGTTCCACCGCCCGCTCGATGAGTTCGCGCGGGGTATAAGGGAAAAGGTGGTGGTCCGACATCAACACCAGCCGGAATCCTTCAAGCGCAGAGTTGAGACGCGGAAGGCGGATGATCGGGCGCTCCAACATAAGTTGTTGCGGTTCGACCTCACGCGCATAACCGCCCACCGCCGTACAGCCCGTTACGGAGCTGGCCAGGGCCGCGGTGCCGAGTTGAAAGAATTTACGTCGATTCAATGGTTCGGATGTGTCGAGCTACAACGATGCGATGGTCCAGGAATAAGACGCACAACAATGCGGTTCATTCATCCATTTGAATCGGCACGATGCTGGCAATGTTCAATAATTTGAATCGAAGTGGTTCGAAAACGGGTCGGTTTGCTCCCGCGTACGAAAATAAACTCCAGATGCCCTCCGCAAAAGAGGCGTCGCGGCTTGAAGGTGGTGGAAAACGAGTACCCGCAGCCCGCGATGCGGACCTGACCCTCCGGACGATCGGCGCGCGAGCAACTGAGCATGGCGTCCTGCCCGTCGATGATGCGAAACACGTACCTCGTATGGGCGGTAACGACCCGCAACAGGTCGCCGGGCCGCACCGTTTCCAGGTCAAACTCGTCCTCGGGCAAGGCGGCTTGCCGGGAGATAAAGGTTTCCCAATCTTCCGTCACAAAAACGCGTTACGCGCACGATAGCATAAACAGATTTCAGGAAAAAAGCAGTTTCGACAGAAGGTGTGTGGGAGGTCCAGGCTTATAAATCGAGTTCACCTTAGAAGGCGTGTGGGAGCCGAGGGCGGCGAATTCTTCATGAGCGCGGACCTCCCACACGCATTCTTAATCGTAGCGCAATGCTTTCACCGGATCGAGCCGCGCGGCAAAATAGGCCGGAATCAACGCCGCCACCGAACAGATCAGGAACCCGCTAATGCAAATGATCGCCACGTCGGTCGGGATCACTTCAGCCGGAATTTCGGAAAACTGGTACACGGAGGCCGGAAATAGCTCAATGTGGAGCGTGGACGCAAGAAAATCCCGAACCTGATTGCGATATTGCACGAGGGCAATCCCCGCACCCAAACCCAGGAAAGTACCAAAAAAGCCAACGATCATGCCCTGAGCCAGGAAAATCCAGAGGATCTGGCGCACCTGCGCGCCAAGCGCCTTCATGACCCCGATCTCCCGCGTTTTCTGGACGGTGGTGGTGATCAGGGTGCTCATGATTCCGAACGCCGCAACGATAACCACGAAGATAAGGACGAAAAACATCGTCGTTCGCTCGACTTTGATGGCGTCAAAAAGCTCCTTGTTGTCCTCGATCCAGGTGGCGGCGGTTACCGGCGGCGGCAGTAACGGCTCGAGCCGCGCTTTGATCTGATCGACTTTGAACGGATCAGCGGTCCTTACCTCCAGGGCGTGCACCGCGTCGCCGAGGCTGTAGGCTTCCTGGCCGATGTGCAGCGGAACCAGGATGTAATCGGAATCGTACGCGTAGCGCCCGACGTTAAAAATTCCGGTGATCGTTACCTGCTCGGGAAGCAGCATGTCATGCACCTGGTCGAGCAACGCCTTGTTTTCCCTGGTCTGCTCAGCCTTCTTGAGGGTATCCATCACTTCATTGAGGTTGTGAGGTGAATAAAGCGTGATGGTATCGCCGACGGACGCGTTCATCAGTACGGCGAGCTCCGAACCGATCACGCAAGTGTCACCCTCGAGGTCGAACTTGCCCGCTGCGAGGTACTTCTTGAAATCGGTGACCTTCTCCTGTTTGTCCGGTTCGATGCCGAGGACCCAGGGCGTCAGGCGGCGGTTTTGAAACTCGGCGATCACGCGGCCCTGCATCACCGGGGCGACCGCAACGACCCCGGGCGTTTTTTGAACCTTTTCCAGCAACGGACGCCAATCGGTAAGCAGTCCTCCCTCATTACGGATCAGGATATGCGATTCGAACCCGGCAACCTTACGCTGCAGTTCGCGTTCGAAACCGGTCATGACCGAAATCACGATGATGAGCACGCTGATGCCGAGGACCACGCCGAAGATCGATATCAGCGTAATGAGCGATAAAAAGGTCCGCTTCGGCCGCAGGTAACGCCAGGCGATGAAGGTGCTAAATGAGAGAAATCTCACAAGTAAGAAGATTGCTACAAATCAAATGCCACCAATGCCACAAGCGGAAGGAAGCGGACGAAACCCGTTTCTGGCTGGAGTTGATGCGCAGGACTGAACTTGTTCAGAGCGCCGAGGTTACGTCGATTCATGGGCTTGCTGATGAGGTCGTTGCCATGGCCCTCGCGTCGAGGAGGACGGCTCGGCGTGGATCAACACCGGACGGAGATCACGCGGCCTGCTGACCCTGATTAAGGACGAAATGTCGTGCCCGCCAGTTTCTCACTTCTTCATTCATGGCGCTTTTTCATTCGCGGCGCCCTCGGAGTCTTCCATTTGTGGCATTTTTCCGCTTGTGGCATTTGTGGCATTTTCCACTGTTCGCGGCTTGAGGTGCGGAAACAGGATCACGTCCCGGATGGATTCGGCGCCGGTGAGCATCATCACCAGCCGGTCGATGCCCAGCCCGATTCCGCCGGCCGGCGGCATCCCGTGCTCGAGTGCGAGCAGGAAATCCTCGTCCATCTTCTGCACCTCCTCACCGGCCTGGGCGAGCAACCGTTCCCGTTGCACCACGGGGTCATTAAGTTCGGAATAGCCGGGTGAGAGTTCCTGGCCGTTGACGATCAGTTCATACACGTCAACGATGGCCGGGTCCTGCAGGTTTTGTTTGGCCAAAGGCACGAGTTCCTTCGGCAGATGGGTGACGTAAAGGGGGTCGATGGTCTTTTCCTCAACCAGCTTTTCAAACACCTGCTGGGTGATTTCGAACTCCTCCATTTCGGGGCGGACCTCAACGTTCAGTTCCACGCAGCGCGCCAGCTTCCCCGGTTTGGAACGTCCGAACCAATCCGGATCGATCGCGGTGATCAGGTCGTGGTACCGGGCCCGGCGCCATGGCCGCTGGAGGTTGATGGTTTTGGTCAGTTCACCGGCGGCGTTCCGGTGCTCGATTCGCAAGGTCCCGACCACTTTCTCGGCCAGGGTGCAGATCAGTTCCTCGACCAGATCAGCCATCATTTCGTAATCGGCGTACGCCCAATAGGCCTCCAGCATCGTAAATTCGGGGTTGTGCCGGCGAGAAATGCCTTCGTTACGAAAGTTCCGGTTCAATTCGAAAATTTTAGGGTAGCCGCCGACCAGCAGCCGTTTCAGGTAAAGTTCAGGAGCGATGCGCAGGTACAGGCCCATACCAAGCGCGTTGTGGTGCGTCTGGAACGGCCGGGCGGCGGCGCCCCCGGCGATAGCCTGCATCATCGGCGTTTCAACTTCGATGAAACCGCGTTCGAAGAGAAATTGCCGGATTTCCTGGACGATGCGGCTGCGTTGCAGGAAAACCGCGCGCGAATCCGGATTTGCCAACAGATCAAGGTAACGCTGGCGGTAGCGGGTCTCGACGTCTGCCACGCCGTGCCATTTGTCCGGCAACGGCCGGAGCGCCTTGCTCAGGATCCGGAACGACTCCACCCGCACGGTGAGCTCACCGGTCCGCGTGGTGAAATAGACGCCGCTCACCCCGATGAAATCGCCCATATCGAGCAGATCGAACATCTCGGCGTCGTCCGGTGACAACCCTTTCAGGCTGATGAAAATCTGGATTCGTCCGGTAACGTCGCTGAGGTCGACGAACTGGCTTTTACCCATGTTACGGTGGGCGGTGATCCGGCCGGCCACGCGCACTTTTTGGCCCTCGACAAATTTTTGACGCACTTCCGCGATGGTGCCGTCGGTTTCGAACCGGGTGCCGAAGGCATTTACCCCTCGCGCCTGGAGCCGGTGAAGTTTCTGTCGCCGGATGGCGAGAAGCTCGTTTTCTTCCATTCAGATGACCGGCGTTTTGGTGTCCGTCAGGTAATTGAACAGTTCTTCAAACTCGATCCGCAGAACGGTGACAAGCTCTTCGGAAATTCCGGTCCTTCGCGATTGTTCGAGCAGGTCAGTCACGTAAACCGGGTCCCAGAGCGGGTGCGCGGCAATGGCCGTGCTGTTAACGACGGCATGCCGGTAGATTTCAGCGGAGGCGGGGTGCGCGGCGGCCCGGCTGAACCAGTACCGGGCGTTGTCGAAGTCGTCTTCGACCCGGTGAATCATCCCGTGGATGTAAGCTCCATCGGGGCCCGGCATAGGTTGCACGATTTCGTGAGCGGCGTGAAGGTCGCCGGCTGCGTACCAGAGAAGCGCCCGGACGCAAGCGGCTTTCTGCCGTTCCGGCAGGCCCAGGTCGCTGTCGGTAATGGCCTCAATCCGGGAGAGCAGCTGCGGGTCCGGTGCAGGTTCGTCGGGCGAAACCCGCGGAAGTTTTGCTTCGGCGACAAATGCGCGTACGTCCTGTAATAGCATGGCACAATGTGTCATCGCCTGCCGGCTTGAGCAACGCGCGCGCACCGTCTCCGCCGCCGGAGCGGCCCGAGCGCCGCCCCGCGTACAAACCGGGCCCGTCCGTTACCCTTCGAAATGGCCGTGACGTTCGTCGATGATGATGTCGCGATAGGTCATTCCGGCCGGGATCATCGGCAAAACGTGTTCCGTGTAAGGCGTCATCACGTCCAGGACGTAACACTCATCGGACGCCAGCATGCGCTCCAGCGCCGGGCGAAGATCCGCCTTGTGCAGGACGCGTTCGCACTTGACGCCGAAACCGGAACAGATCTGGACGTAATCCGGGTAGATGCGTTCGCGGTCCCGCGGGTCGCCCAGGAAGGTGTGGCCGCGGTTCCCTTTATAGAACCGGTCTTCCCATTGCACCACCATGCCGAGGTGCTGGTTATTGAGGATGATCGTCTTGGCGGCAATTCCTTCAATGTGGGCGCAAGCCAGCTCCTGCACGTTCATCAGGAATGAACCGTCACCGTCGATGTCGATCACCTGCTTTTCCGGGTGCGCCACCTTCGCCCCCATCGCCGCCGGGAACCCAAATCCCATGGCGCCGAGGCCGGCGGAAGTGAGGAACTGCCGGGGGCGACTGAAATCATAATGCTGGCCCGCCCACATCTGGTGCTGGCCGACGCCGGTGGTGATGATGGCATCGCCCCGGGTCAATTCG
>JAFAUY010000128.1 GCA_019243005.1 Verrucomicrobiota bacterium
GGCGGCGTCGTCCAGCGGCGTTGTGACGCTGCAAGCGGACCCTAACCTGCTCGACGGGAAATACGTGCCGCCGATCATGCCAACGGTGATGGATAGCCGGGTCTCCAAGGTTAACAGCGCGACCATCGACCCGACCGTCAACCAGAATGGGTGGGTCGACCCCGGTACGGCGGCAGGACAACAGATCCAAATTACGCCGCCGCCGGCTCCGCCGAAAAAGGCAAGCCAGTGACAACGGCGGTGCCGGCGGCGGTGGTGGCTGGCCAGGGGTGAGCTGGCCCTTCACCCCTTGACGTTGCCGCATCTTTTTTCGGGGTTGCCTTTGCCCCGGGAGGGGCGATCGAGAGTAAGCCGGCACTTCAACGCTTGTTGGGACTTGCGCGCGCAGGTGGCCTTTGAGGGGACCGTCTTCCGCCCCGAAGGGGCAAGAGAACATAGCCCAGGGTAAACCCCACTGCCGTTTAGTTAAGGGCTGAGGGCGTTTTAGCCCCGGAGGGGCAGCCGGAAAGTAGCCAGGGACTTTTAGTCCCTGGAGGGGATTGAAATAGGCTTGCGTCCCGTAGGGACGCTGGGAAGGAGCGGGCCCGCCTCCAGGCGGCAACCCACCCCGGGGCGGACGCGGCGGTGCGGCCGCCAAGCCCTCCCTCTCCGCGGCCCACCCCGCCCTCCCGGCTTTCCCACCGTCCCTACGGGACGGATTTTTCCTTAAAAGGCTCCCCACCACAGGCACTAAAGTACCTGCCTACTTTCCGGCTGCCCCTCCGGGGCAAAAGCCGGCCTTTCGGCCTATCCAGGGGGGACATTTAATTCACAGCAAGTGTTAAAGTCCCGGGCTACTCTCAATCGTCCCTGGGACTGCCCCTCCGGGGCAAAGACGGTTCCCCTCGCGCGGGCCTGCAGAAAAATATGCGTAAAGCTTAGCACTGAAGTGCCGGTCCACTCTCCGTCAGCCCCTCCCGTGCAAAGACCGGTCCGATGGACTCGAAAACCGGCGTAATAATGGTTTAGGCCGCGGTGGATCTGCCGATGAAGGGAGCTATGCCACCGTTATCGCATTCTGCTGCAAGAATCCTTTGTGTTCGCCGGTCCCGAGCGGGTTGGACGATAATCGAAGTGGTTGTGACGGCTGCGATCGTGGCAGCTCTGAGCGTTGCCGCCATCATGAACATGCAACCGCAGGCTGCCTCGGCAAACCGACAAGGGTGCATGGCGAACCTGCAAATGCTCGAGGCCGCCAAAGCCGCTTGGGTAGCTGATCATCCTGGCCAGGATATGCCGAGTAACCCTGACGACGCCAAAACGGCCCTCTCGCAATACGTCCGCGGCGGTATCGCAAACTTTCCGGGTACCTGCCCGGGCCCCGGCAAAACTCCTTACACCAACCCGCCGAAAAGCTCCAGCACCCTCGGCATGTACGACCCCACGCTGCCGTGCTACTGCCCTTACCACCAGCAGCAGGCTTATGCCACACCCACACCTACTCCCTGACCTGGGTCAGATGCTAACCTAACCGTTCCGAGCCATGTCCTACCTTTTTGCAGGTTCAAGCCGATTTCACCGACACGACCGCAAGGAAACACCCGAGCCCGCGTCCAGGCATCTCGCTGACGAAACCGCGCCAGTGGCGGAGTTCTCCGGCTCGGCGGAGCTGAGCATCGTTGGAGCCAGCGATATCGATCCGCTCGGCCTGGCGCGCGATCCGCAGCTGCTCAACGATATCGATTTCGTCGTCCAGGAAGCTCTCCAGAAAAAAACGAGCGACATCCTGGCGTCCTGCGGCAACCTTTATTACCGGATTGACGGTAAGATGGTTCCCCAGGGCCCGGCGCCGGGCCTGGTCGATTCTATCCTGCAGCTTCGCCCTGACCTGATCCTGCGCCTTGCGGATGTTTCCGGCTCCGGCGCCGAAGATTTCGCGCTCGAAATTTGCGGCCGGCGTTTCCGGGTGAACGTCTACCGGGCGCGGGGCACCTTGAACGCGGCTTTGCGGCCGGTACCGACCGAGGCGCCGCCGGCATCTGCCCTGGGCATTGAGCAGCGTCTGCTGGACCGGGTCCTTCAGACAAAGCAAGGCTTGATCCTGGTAACCGGGCCGACCGGAAGCGGCAAGTCCACCACGGTCAACTGCCTGGTAGATTATATCAACCAACATCGCGCCTGCCATATCCTGACCACGGAGGACCCGATCGAATTTGTCTACACGCCGAAAAAGGCGGCCATCGAGCAGCGCGAGGTCGGCGCGGATGTCAACAGCTTTGAGGAAGCGATCCGTTCCGCGATGCGCGAAAACCCCGACGTGATCGTTGTCGGCGAGATCCGCGACTACGCGACGCTGAAAGCCGGGCTGCAGGCGGCGGAAACGGGCCATCTCGTTTTCGGCACCCTGCACACGCGGCGGGTCGCTTCGACCATCAGCCGGGCTATTACCATCGCGCCGGGACCGGAGCGCGAAGACGTCCGCGGCGCGCTGGTTAACTCCTTGTTAATGGTTGTCTGCCAGTTGTTGCTTCCGCGCGCGAATGGGGGCCGGGTAGCCTGCCGGGAAATCATGGTCGCAACCGCAGCGATCTTAAACCTTATCCGGGAAAAGAATGAAGCTGCGATTCCTTCCGAACTCAGCCTTAACCGTAAGGCACTCGGGACGATGGAATATAACCAGGCGTTGAAGATCCTGCTCGACGAGGGTGCGATTACCCAAACCACTTACGACGAGTACCGCGACAACCAAAAATCGATCACCCATGCTTGATTTCGTCCGACAATACCCTTTGAAGTATTACGCGCGCACTTTCTTCCGGAGAACAAAGCCGGTCCTGGGCGCATTTTTTGCGCAACCGGAGCGCCTCTCTTGCGCGTTGGCCACCGGCGAGGAGCTGGTGTTCAAGGATCACCTGGAGAAGCTGACCGGGGCGCTCTCTTTATCCGCGGCTCCGAAGAACGTAACCAGTTTTTTCAACGCTGCCTTCAGCGGCTCGGAACGCCCGCAGGATTCCCATTGGGTGGTGCTGGTCGACACGCCCAGCTTCGCGGCGGAAATCATCAACACCGCGGCCAAACCGAATATCCAAAACCTGGCCCAGATCACAAAGCTGACGGACCCGCGCATGTTGATCGAATACCTCGATCCGCAAAGCGCCAAGCGCTACGTGTTCGAGCCGCTCGGGCTGGATCTGCAACCGTTAACCGAAGCGAAACTGCCGAAGAAGTTTCTCTACATCGGGCTTGATCGGGAGATCCAGACTCGCATCGAATCCTGGTTTAACGCCACCGGCCAGCACCTGTCGGCGATCGTGCCGATGCAGGTCGCGGCCCTGGCGGCCGTGCGGAACGTGTGTCCCCGGCCCGGTTTGCAGGTCGTGGCGACGCCGCACTCGACGACCATCGGCCTGTTCGACAAGAGCGGCCTGGTCGATTGCGCGTTTACCATGGCCCTCGGAGACGGCGTGCCGTACGAAGACCTGGTCGGCGGTCTTCAGAACATGGTGCTGCAACACACCGAGGGACTGCAAACGGGCGATGACGCCCCCGCGCCCGTATCCCAGGAAAGCTTTTTGTTTACCGCCGGTTTAACGGCCGGCCAGGCCGAAATGCACCGGAACAGGTTGTTGAAGGAAGGTCTGAGCATCACCACAATCGACGCGGAAGAGTTCGCTGACCCGCCTGCGTCCATACCGAGGGCGAGGACGCAAACGTTCGAAACGCGCCTGCTGAGTTGTTTTCTAACCCGGCCGAAAGGGGGAGCGCAATAGTCATGATCAAGGAAGGCCTTTTTATCACTGCATCGACCCGGACCCGTCAGGGATACCGGACGGAGCCGTTTTACCGGCACACCTTTACCCTCCTGCTCGCCATCGGCTCCAGCATCCTGATCACGGCGGCGCTCTTCATGGCGGTGAAGGCTTGGGAGAACAGCCAGATCGAGGAACAGAACGGTTTGGCCGCGCGGGAATCCCAGCTGCACCTGGACGAAGATAAACTGCGTCCGACCCAGGCCCGCATCGAAGCGCTGACGTCTTTGCGGACCCGAATTGAAAGGCGGACCCCGGCGGCGCGGATGCTGGCGGCGGTCGAAGCCGCCCTGGCCAAATGCCCGAACGTCTGCTTGCGCCAGGTCGAGCTGGAGAGCACTTCAGACGATAAGAGCCCTGCAGACATCGACCGCTGGAGCCTGCTGGTTCAGGCGGTGACCCGTATCCCGGACCGGCAGGTAATCTCGGATTTTCGTGAGGCGCTGGGCCGGGAGCTCGGCCAAGCCTCCGTCGTGATTTCGGAACAACCTAACTTAACGCTCGCGCAACCGCAGTTCAGCCTGCAGGTGCAGTACCCACGATGAACCGTCCACAGACCCCTTTTATCCTTCTGGCGTTGATTACGCTGGCCGTCCTGTTTTTCGAATTCCAGATCGTCCGCGGCCAGTTTGACGCCGCGATGGCGACCCGAACCGCGAATGCGGCCAAGCAAGACGAACTGGATCGCCGGACGGCCCGGCTCAAAGGCATGAAAGCCGATCTGCCGCTCTACCAGGAAGCGTTTGACCAACTCCTGGACGCCTACTCGGATGCGCCGCTTGACCCGGCCCAGTTCGGCGCGCTTTACGACCTGAACCCAACCATCAAGGTGCGGGACAACGCAAAGCGGCCCGGCCTGCAGCCGGTATCCAACCGGGTCGCCGCGGGACGGCCGGCGGCCAACCAACCTGCCCAGACGACCTGGACTTACGATCTATCCAGCACCTCCGTCGAGTTCCACCGCTTTCTGCCGGCCCTGGCCGAAACCGAGAACAACCTGCCGTTACTCCGTTTCACCAAGCTGACGATGACGAGTCCCCAGGAACCGTTCTACATGGAAGCGACCCCGCTTAACATCACCGCCACCATGACCACGCTCCGCAGCGGTGCCGCCGCGGCGACCAAATAATCATGCGACCCGATAACAAACATCTCTTGTTCGCGTTACTGGCGTCAGCCGCGGGCGCTGCGCCGCTTGCCGGGCCGGCCGGATCCGCCCATGCCGAAGCCGTCGATGCGGGCCGGCGCCAGGGCATGGCCGTCTCGGCTCCGGCCGGCGCCAGCCGGTTACCCGATCACTTCAAGCGGCTGCGTATCCCTGCGTTTCAACCGTTCGACTACAAGCCGGTGCAGCGGGATCCATTCCTGGATCCGACGGTGCAGGTGACCTTGCTCGGTGTGAAAAAGCAGGAAGCCGCCGTCCGGCCCAAGCCGATCGAGGACTACCTTAACGAGTTGACCGGCCTCGCCAAAACTCAGTTCACCATCCAAGGAATTTCTTACGATCCGGATTCCCCGATGGCGCTGATGGGCAACCGGGCCTGCCAGCCCGGCGACAAGCTCTTTTTGAAGTTAGGGTCAGGGGCACAAAACGGCCAGACGGTGTCGAACCCGCCGGCGCCGGCCGGAACGCCCGGCCCGAAGGATCAAAGCCTGCTCACACGCCTTTACGCAACGTGCCGCTTCTACGGCCTGGGCGTCGAGGAGGAGCTTCGCTCCGGGGAACTTCAACTGGCCGTGAAACGCATCACTCCCGAGTCCGTCGTTCTCCGGGTGCCCGGCTGCGACCGGGAACTAACCCTGAGTTACGAGAAAGATCTCAATCCGGAAACTACCACATACGCCTCAACTTACTCCCCGGCGGGGAAAGGCAACGTGCAAAAAACCTCGACGGCTAAATAGGGCCGAGAGCTCCCGAACCCGCGTGCCCGCCACGCAAAACAGGCTTACGCCGACCTACCTCTTTAAACCATGTCTCTTCGCCCTTCCATCTTGTTGGCCGCCACGGTCCTAACCACAGGCTGGCTGCCTCAACTTTCGTACGCTCAGGAGGCGGCCAACCCGGCGGTGCCCGGACCGTCGCCTCAAACCTCGCCGGTGCAGCCGGGCGCTCAGCAGCCGCCATTGCTGTCGCCGGGCCCGCTTCCCTTGCCCGAAGAAGAGGGACCTACCAGCGGGGGCGCGCCAAATCCCAACACGCCGCGTCATTACAGTTTCGAAGAGGCCAGCATTTCCCGGATATTCCGGCTTTTGGCCAAGCAGGCGGGCATCGATTACATCGAGCCGCCGATCAATCCGGGCGAAAAAATTTCGTTTGAGCTCTCCAACGTGACCCCGTTGCAGGCGTTCGAAATCCTGGCGCAACGCCGCGGGTTTCGTGTGGTGCAGAATAATGGCATTTACGAGCTGGTCCGCGATGACCTCAGAAACCCCAACCATGATACGGTGTACGTCACGAGGACCTACCAACTGCGCAACGTCGACGCGCACCTGGTCGTTGAAGGGGTCGCCAACCTGCTCGGGATGGAGGTCAAAACTCCCGAAGGCATTACGAAGGGTTTTCCAAAGCCGAACGACATCTCCGCGGTCAGTTCGCTCAGTTCCGGGAGTGGTTCCGGGGGCGGTTCGGATGCGGGCGGGAATCAGAGCGAAGGAAAGTTCACCAGCGGTTTCCCGCTGGCATCGGCAACCGCCAAGAAGCAAGGCGGCGGTGGCGGTGGGGGTGGCGGCGGTGATCAAGATCAAAAGGAATATCTGTTCACCGATCGCGACAACGTC
>JAFAUY010000353.1 GCA_019243005.1 Verrucomicrobiota bacterium
CGGTCGCTCAGGGCGAGCTTGGTCGAGGTGTTGTTAAGGTTAACCAAAAGGTAGTCGGCCATAAAAGATCCGCAGAACACGCAGACAACGCAGAAAAGAGATAAAACGTCCACAGATTACGCAGATTACACAGATTAGATTTGTTCATTTATGGCATTGCCCGGTTCCGAACTCCGAACCCCAAACGCCGAGCTCCGAACTCCACCCGACACTCGACACCCGATACCCAGCGCTCTAGCTTCCCCCATGCTCAGTCTACCCCTGCGCCCCCGGCGTTTGCGCGCGTCGGCTTCCGTTCGCAACCTGGTGAGGGAGTGCCGCCTGCACCGCCAGCAGCTCATTTTGCCGGTATTCGTCTCGGAAAAGGCGGGTGAGCCGCAACCGGTGAGGAGCATGCCGGGCGTGGTGCAGCATTCTTTGGCATCGTTGGTTGAAGAAGCCCGCCGGATCAGCGACCTGGGGCTCCCGGCCATCCTGTTATTCGGCATTCCCGCGGAAAAAGACGAAGGCGCAAGCCAGGCTTATGCCGGTAAAGGTATTGTGCAGCGAGCGGTACGCGCGGTGAAGCAGGCTGCGCCTGGTCTGACCGTCATCACCGACGTCTGCCTCTGTGAATACACTTCCCACGGCCACTGCGGCCTGGTTGAAGGTCATGGGAGCGACTACCGGGTCGTTAATGACGCCTCGGTGGAACTGCTGGCCCGCACCGCCCTTAGTCACGCCGAGGCCGGGGCCGATGTGGTTGCGCCCAGCGACATGATGGACGGCCGCGTCGGCGCGATCCGCTCGGCTTTGGACGCTCACCGCCACCACGACGTGGCCATCATGAGCTACGCGGCAAAATTCTGTTCGGCGTTCTACGGCCCCTTCCGGGATGCGGCGGAAAGCGCGCCGCAGTTCGGCGACCGTCGCACGTATCAGATGGATCCCGCCAACGCTCTGGAAGCGCTGCGCGAAGTGGCGATCGACATTGAGGAAGGCTGTGACCTGCTGATCGTCAAGCCCGGGCTGCCCTACCTGGACCTGCTGTGGCGGGTCAAGGAACGATTCGAACTGCCGACGGCGGTGTATAACGTCAGCGGCGAATACGCCATGTTGAAAGCGGCCGCCATGAACGGCTGGTTGGATGAGAAACGCGCGGCGCTCGAACTCATGACCGGCTTTCGACGGGCCGGCGCCGACATGATCATCACCTACTGGGCCAAGGATCTGGTCCCGTGGTTGGACGAGGAAGCCTGAAAAGGGGGTTTCCGACGGGACCGGCGCAACTTCACGTGCGGGAACGGGTTTTACTCATCGTATGAAACTTCGTTCGCTCCTCCGCCTTCTGCCTGCGGTCGCGCTGGCCGCCACCCTCGGCACCGCCTCCGCCAAGCCTAAAGCCAAAGCCTCACCGTCGCCGAGTCCCGCGGCGGAAACTCAGGACGCCACGGCCACGTCGAGCCCGAGCCCCGAGACTTCGCCGGCAGCCGCGGGCAAAAAGCGCACCATGTCGCCCGAGTCACTCAAGAAGCGGTTCCTGACGGAACTTCAACACCAAGCCGGTCTGACCACCGCCCAGGAGCCCAAGGTAAAGCCGATCATCGATAAATACGTCAACGATCGTGAGGCCGTAAAGAACGACGCGTCGCTGAACACCGCAGCCAAGAGAGATAAACTGAAGCAACTGCGCGTCCAGTACGAATCTGACATTAACGGGGTGCTGACCCCCGATCAGCAGAAAAAATGGACCGCTTACAGGGAGGGTCAGAGGACCAAACTGCGCGCCGCTCGGGAAAAGGCCCAGGCCAACCGCAAGGTGTCCACCGGTGCAGCCGCTCAGCCGACTCCGGCCGCCAAGACCTCTCAATAAGAACCTGACCTGTACGCTGGTTCGCCAGAGATTAGAAACCTGAATCACCCGCCGGCAACTCAGCCGGCGGTTTTTTTTCCATTCTAACGATGGTTGAACCGGTCTTTGCCCGGGGAAGGACGAAGACCACCCAAAAAATGTCAACGGGTCTATCGCCGCTTTTACTCGGCCGCAATGCGCCCGAGAAACTGCAGGTTGCCGTCCTCAAGAAAGCGCCCCAGGTCTCCTGTGCGGTAGTAGCGGCGTCCATCCTCCAGCACCAGGAATTTTTCCGCGTTGAGTTCGGGCCGGTAGAGGTAACCATCACACAAGCAGTTGCCTGCGATAAGAATTTCACCTTCGTCGGCCCCACCGCCTGGAACCGGCTGCAGCGTGATGAGGGTGCCGTCAATCGGCTTACCGACCGGCGGCAGTGCCGGCCAGTCCGCCGGGGAACCGCTCATTTCGTAATCGGCCACCACGTACGTCTCGCTCGGGCCATACTGGTTACGAAGCGTGCACGGCGCCAGGCGAGTGAACATGCGCCGGAGCTGGGGCGTGATGCGCAATTGGTCACCGCTAGTGATCACCTCGCGCAAATGGCACGGTCCATCCACCACTTCAGCCAATTGCTGCAGCGCCAGGGAAGGAATGAACAAGCGCTCGACCTGCCTTGCCCGGATCAACTTCCACAGGGCTTTCGGATCATGGCGCTGCGATTCGTCCATAAGCACGAGGGTACCGCCCGCGCTCAGGGTCGTGAAGATTTCCTGAAACGAAACATGGAAGCTGAACGGGGCAAACTGCAGGGTACGCGCCGACCTCGGCAACACGCGTTCGTGCCAAAGCAAGAGGTTAACCAGGGCGCGATGCGGCATGACCACCCCTTTCGGGTTCCCGGCCAGACCGGCGCTATACATCAGGTGGGCAGGCGCGTCATCCCTTGCCGGACCTGGCACCTGATCGCCTCCGGCGGGACCGTGCACAAGCACGTCCGCCAGCATTTTCCGGCCGGATACAAGCGTAACCAAGCGGCTCGCCGCCGCGGAAGTCAGGATTAACGACGTCAGAGAATCCTGGCAGACGAACTGCAGGTGTTTGGCCGGACAAGTGGGATCGAGCGGAAGGCAAGCGGCCCCGGCTTTCAACACGCCCAACACCGCCGCGATCTGCGCGATCGAACGCGGAAGGCAAATCCCTACGAACTGCCCGGGAAGAACCCCGGCCCCGGCAAGCGCGTGTGCAATCGCGCTGGCCTGACGGTTTAGCTCAGCGTAGCTTACCGCCCTGGGGCCGGCAATCACGCTGGTTTTTTTACCATCCACCAGAGCGCAGCGCTCGAACGGGACCTGCGCCATGGTGGGCGTGTGGTCAGTCCCATGGTCGTCGTCAGGCGAGAGTTGACCATTGGCGTCGAAAAGGCCGTCGAGTTGCAGCGGGTTCATAATGCGCGACGATGTACGTTCTTAAGAGGTTAATAGCGGAGTGCACCTCCTCTGGAATAGCGCAGAACCGTCACAAGATTATAAGGTACGTCATTCTTATTACTTTTATAAGCCCAGATGCGCTCACCTACAAGCGTCGTGACGGGGGCGGGCGGCAGAGAACGGCTTGCAGCACCAAAATACCCGTTTAAACCCAACCATTGTCCCCGGGCAAAGGCACCCGGCCCTGGAAAGAGGTACGTAGCCTGACTTTCCATTTGTGGCATTTTTCCGCTTGTGACATTTGTGGCATTCTCTGCCGCTCACCCAAGAAACGGCAGCGGCCGGTTGCTGGTTCGGAGGTAAACCAAATATAGCCCGATCAGAAGGAAAGTGCCGGCGGGAGTCCAAGCAGCCACGGGCGGCGGAATCCGGAAACCTTGGCCTAAAGCGAGGCAGATATTGCTGGAGGTGTAAAGGCCGATGAATAGAAAGAGCCCGCCTGCCACGCCGCCCAACGCACCTCGACGGGAAAAGACCACGCACATCGGGCTGGCCACCAGAACCACCACCAGCGCGTTCCAGGGAAGGGCGTAACGGTACCAGAACTGGGTCCAGTACTCAGCCAGGTTGGCCGGCGGGAAATCGGCATTCACCTGCAGGTAATGCTTCAGTTGCGGCACGGTCATGAATTTGCCTTTCAAAGCCGAACTCCCCAGCTGCCACGGCGTTTCTGTCCAACCCGGCACCACCCGCTTATCGAAGTATTCCTCTTTGACGACGTCACCGGAAGCGTTCACGTACGTCACCTTACCGGTGGTAAACGTCCAGAGGTTATCGGTACGGTCGTGCGCCGCAGAACGGGCGTAAAGGGTATAGAGAATGACGCCGGCGGCGTTTTCCTGGATCACCTGCAAACCCGCCAACTCCTCTGATTTCGTGTTCAGATGCTGGATGAACCACGTCCGGTGATCTCTGCGGTTCACATAGATATGCCCGTCCAGGTTGGTTGTCTTTGACCGGCCGCGGACCACCTCGTCGATCATGTAAGTGGCCGCGTACTCACCTTTCGGGGCCAGCTCGAAATTCAAATAGGTGCAGACGCCCGTCAGGATCAGGCCCACGATGATCACCGGCATCAATACCCGCACAACGCTGCGTCCGGCCGTGAGCATCGAAACGATTTCGTTCCGGCGGGACATGCGGGTCAGCACGTAAAGCAAGCCCAGCAGAATGGCCAGCGGTATCCAGTTCACGAGGATAAACGGGAGCTGGATCAGATAGTACAGCGCGATCATGCCGACCGACAGGTGCGCGTCCTGAAAGTTGGCGGTGTTTTCGCCCAGATCGTAGATCAGCCAGATCGCCACCATCCCGGAAAGCGCGTACCAGAACGGCACCAGAAAATTTTCAAGGAGGTAACGGTCAAAGATTCCGAGCACCGGTAATAGTTAATGCATCGGTGGCGGGTGTCGAGTGGCGGGTGAAATGCCACGAATGCCACAAACGGAAAAATGCCGCAAATGGAGAGGAGCGTAATGCTGCTCCCGGTCGTCTTTCTCTTCCCGCCGCGGCGCTGTATGAACTCTTCTGCCGGGCCTGCCGTGTGATTCTTTGAAAAATCGGAGGCGCAAGCGTATTTTTGGGGTTCTGTGATCGCCCTGCGAGAGGATTTTGACGATGACTTTGCTCAGAGCATCCGTGAGATGTT
>JAFAUY010000310.1 GCA_019243005.1 Verrucomicrobiota bacterium
TCCTGCCGAATGGACGCGATTTACGCTGGCCGACGAATTAGGAGGCGGTACCTACCAAAAGACGTTCGATGAGCTTCCCGACCTTTCGCTTCCGTCATTCCGCTGATTTTCCTCGACGCGGGGCCAAATCAATTTCGGCATCGCCGTCAACCAACAGTGCGGAGAAAAACTATGGGGTTTGAAACCATTCCAGAAACAAACGTTCAATACGGCCTGATCAGCTTCGATGTCGGCGGCAATGAGCGCAGCGGGCAGTCCGGTCTGATAAGCCAGGTGCTCCTCAGGAAAGTCACCGCCGAGTCGATTACCAACGTCTTCTGTTTTTGTCATGGCTGGCAAGGCGATCTGCCCGGAGCAAAGGACCAATACAACCGGCGGCTGAAGGCATTCATGAGCTCCGCCGACCGGCCGCAGGCGTCGCAGCAGTTCCCGCAGTTTCGGCCGCTGCTGATCGGCTTGCACTGACGCAGCAGACCCTGGGGTGACGAGGAACTGCGTACTGCGGGCGCGTTCGGCACTCCGGGCAGCGGCCTGCCTCCTGAGGCGCTGCTTCGTATCTACCTTGAGCGGCTTGGAAACTGGCCGGAAATACGCGTCATCGCCGCCAGTATCGTCATCGCCGTTACCGGTTGGACGTGGCTCGACCCGGCGGTGAGCCTGACCATCGCCGCCCTCATCGTCGTGAGCACCTGGGGCCTGCTGCGCGATTCGGTCAACCTGTCCATGGACGCCGTTCCTCCGGAGATCGATCCGCGCGAGGTGCAAGCTTTATTAAGCCGATTGCTCGGCGTTCGGGAAGTCCATGACCTGCACGTCTGGGCGATGAGCACCACCGAAACGGCGTTGACCGCGCACCTGGTGGTTCCCGATTACCAGGGGCAGGAAGAACTTTTGCGGCAAGCCGTTCAGGGACTGCACGAGGCGTTCGAGATTCGGCACGTCACTTTGCAGGTCGAGCGGGGCGAACAGCGCTGCCCGTTGGCGGATGAGGGTACCATTTAGAGCCTGTCCCTCTGAACGAGGAAGGTTCGGGCCACCCTGGCCTGAACCACCGTAAAGCAGCCCACGCCGCACGCTGCCGTTTCCTGGCTGGTTCAAAATGCGAACGTGATTCGTCGGTCAGAAAGACTCAGGAATACCGGATGCATCGTGCGTTTGTTACGCTTGGCTGGGCGGTTGCCGCGTTCATCTCGACCAACCTCGATGACTTGCTGTTGCTTGCGAGCCTGTTTGTGGAGGTTGAATTCAGCCCGCGCTCCGTCATTTTTGGCCAGTTCATCGGGATGACCGTCCTGGTGCTCGCCAGCTTGGCGGCTGCACTCCTGGCGGTCGCCAGCCCCGGCGGGTGGACGGCGTTACTCGGTTTTGTCCCTTTTTTATTGGGGCTGAAACGGTGCTGGCAATGGTGGAGGGGGCGCCAGGCAAGGCGTGGCCTTCCAAGTCAAGGGTTTATCGGAACTGACCGGCTTGAGTGCCCGCGTTCACCTTACGCGGTTTGGACGGTCACGATCCTGACCATTGCCAACGGCGGTGATAATCTGAGCGTCTACATACCCTTGTTCGCCACTGAACGTGCCTTGATTCCGATCTACCTCGTGGCCTTCACGCTCCTGACGGGGATTTGGTGTCTTCTCGGCTATTGGCTGACGCATCACCCGCTGCTTCGTGCGCAGTTGATACAGTACGGCCCGATCGTGACGCCGGTCGTCCTCGTTGGCATCGGCCTGAAGGTTCTGGCCGGTGCCCGCGTTTTCTGGCAGTAACCCCAACCGGGTTCTGAGATGCAAACTTACCCACGTTTGGGTGAAGGGTGCCGGGCGCCGGTCTTTGCCCCGGAGGGGCAGTCCCGGCGGGACGATCGAGAGTAGCCAGGGACTTTGAGTCCCTGGAAAGGGATCTCTAACCTGGAAGATGCGTTTACAAAGGGTGTGCGTCCCGTAGGGACGCTGGGAAAAGGCGCGCCACACCACCCGCTCCGCGGAGCGCACGGCGAGACGGTGCGGGGTCCCCTCCCACCATCCCGACGGGACGGATCGTCTTTTAAAGGCCCCACCCGGCACTGAAGTACTGGGCTACTCTCGATCGTCCCTCCGGGGCAAAGACGGCTCAATCATCCTGAGAATGGGTGTAAGATCAACCGTTCCTGCGGGGCGGAGACGGCTCGCCTCGGTTTACCATCGCGGTTGGCTTTTCATGGCCTCGAGCCGCGCTACTGTCTACACCGTGCATCTTACGCTGCTCGAATTGAAAGTCCACCGCGCGTGGCGCGCCGGCGCTGAGCGCAGGCGCCTCGTGCGCCTGTTCGTTCCGGTCGCGATCGTTTGCTGGTGCTTCGCCCTGAACCCCTGGGCGGCGATCGCCGTGACGGATATCCCGAGCCGGATTTCTGACGTGACCGTATACTCCGACCGGGCGGCAGTAACCCGAGTCGCTGAAGCGGAGGTACCGGCCGGCGAAACCACGCTGGCGATTGCCGATCTGCCGGACGAGTTGATCGACGGCTCTCTCCAGGTCCAAGCTGAGGGCAATGCCGGGTTCACCCTGCTGAGCACCGATTTGCGCCGTGAGGTCTTGAGTGGTGCAGCCAACCCCCGAGTGCGCGCCCTCGAAGACGAAGTTCACAAGCTCGAACAGCAGGGGGCCGATCTGGCATTCCGGATCGAGCAGTTGAAACGCCGGGCATCTTACCTCACCACCCTCACCACGGCATTTGCCAGGGGCGAGAGAACGGCGCCGGCGCTGCCGGATATCGAGTCGATCTACCGGTTCTATGTTGACGAAACGGCTAAACTCGACGCCGACCGGCAGAATCTCGAACGGCAGACGCAGCCGGTGACGGCTGAGCTCGAACGGGCGAGGCAGGAGCTGAAAACCCTCAACCGCAGCAAGGTGCAACGAACGTTGCTCGTCATGCTGCGGGTCGCGCAACCTGTTCACGCGCGTCTGCGGGTGCAATACCAGCTCAGAAACGCATCGTGGAGACCGGTCTATGACGCCCGTGCCAATGATGATGAAAACCGGGTAGTCCTCGATTACCGAGGATCGGTGCGCCAGCGCACAGGGGAGGATTGGCTCGGCGCCACCCTGGTTCTCTCGACGGCGCAGCCGGGTTTAAGGGGGCGGATGCCGGAGCTGGAACCCGTTTACCTTCGGTTTCTTGAACCCCCGCGTCCGGTGGTCGACAATGCGCCGGCAGCAGCGCTGAAGGGGCGGTCCCTGGCGGCAGCCCCCGCGCTTGCGGCTTCGGAATCCGCTCCCCAGGCGCCGGCTGAAGTGATCAATCACGGTCTGAGCGTGAGTTATCGGGCACCCCTCCCGGCCAACGTCCCTGCCGACGGCGATCCGCACGAACTGGCCTTACAGCAAATCATCCTGGAAGGTAGACCCCGGTACGTTACCACGCCGGTTCTGGATCAAGCCGTCTTCCTGCGCTACCACGTCACCAATCGAACCGACGCGTTGTTACTGGCCGGCGACGTTAACCTTTATCGGGACGGTGATCTGGTCGGCAAAGGCGCCATTAACGAGGTCCCCGCGGGCGCCGAGTTCGACCTGGATTTCGGGCGGGACCAGAACTTGACGGTGCAACGCAAACGGGTGATCGACCGCCGTTCGTCGTCGGGGTTGATCAACCGCCAAGACGCTTTGGAGCGCCGGTACCAAATCACGCTCGAGAATCATCACCCGGTGGCAGTGGCGGTGCAGTTGATCGACGCACTGCCCGTTTCCCAAAATGCCGAGATAACGCTGAGTGGGGTGTCGTTTTCCGAACCGCCGGCGGCTCAGGACCAACAAACCGGCAAGTTGACCTGGGAATTCGAGCTGGCTCCCCAGGCCAGGAAGACGGTCGAATTCGGGTTCGTCGTCCAATGGCCGCAGGGCAAGGAGATCGAGGAAGGGTTCTAGCCGGCGGGCGGGCGTTTGCGAGGGTGAGCGTACGGTGTACGCCTTCTGAGGACGGCCGGCGGTTGGTGTAAAAGCGGTTTGATCCCGGCCGGCAACGCCCGGGCGAGGGTTTCAGGCATAAATGTGATCGGCGTGCCTCGGGATATGCCGCTCCCCAAAGCGCCTGTCCTTGCATTGGAAATCAGCGACCCACGCCGGACGCACGACCAAGCGGCCCCTAAAAGCGCAGCGCGCCGTTGCGGTCGACTTCGTTTAGCATCGTTGCTCGCGCCTGGGCGTCCTCCAGGGTTTGTTGCAGCGCGCCCCGGAGCGGACCGTTGGGCAATAGCTGCATGACCTGCTCGGCCTCTTCGGGCATCAGCGTCACCCCGCCCACCCATCGGGCGGGAGATTCCTTCCTTAACTTTGGCTCCACGTTCATATGGCCTTAACCCTTAGGCCATCCCTGGACCCATCGTAAATAGAACTGAAGATCCACGTGGCAACCTTTACCGCGCCGGGAGCGCACCGGCATTTTCCGATAAGTCACCCCAGCCCGGCTTGGTTGGAAAACGCGCAACGCACCAGCGCCCGTTTTGTTACCAATGGCGCGAGCGGGTTTCACGGTGGGGTTGCGCGGCTTTTAACCGGCAGTAGCTTTCTATCTGAAAGGATGAAATGGTCCGGACGCGTCTCCTCCTCGTCCTGTTAATTATCCCTCCCCATGTTCGCGCAGCAGCCTCCCGATCGCCCGCGCGCATCCGGCATCGGCCTGAAGGTCGGAACGCTTGCGCCCGGGCCGCTTGACGCCATCACCGACGTCGCCGGTGTTTTTGGCGGTCATCGAAGCGAGCGAAGAAGCCATCTACAATTCACTGCTGCGGGCCGTGGATACCAGTGGCAATGGTCATCGGGTAGAGGCGCTGCCGATCGATAAGACCCTTACCATCCTGCGCCGGTACAAGGTAATTCCTTAGGCTGGCCCCTGGGAGGGTCCGTTCCGAGTGTATACCGAAGGTCCCGGCAAATGACCGCCGGGACAAAGTCTGCCCTTAATCGACCTCCGCACCTGCCGGCCTGACCGCAGCTTACCCGAAAGAGGTATTTTCCCGTTAAGGCCTTCAATGCACTAATCGTTCTGAGGAGCGTGAATCTCAAAAGGAGTCGGGCGTTGCGCCGGCTCACCGGCGGGACGCTGCCCAAGCCACCTGTAAACCCTTCAGGTCCCGAAGAGATGGCGACCACAAAATGAGCATCGAAGCAAGTCCGTCCTTCCAGGATGCAAAAAAGACGTCCCCCTGCGGGGCGATCCCATTCGAAAAGGTCAGAGATGAGGAAAGCGATCTAATTGCGCACGCACGCAAAGCCGCCGGAATCGCGGTGGAGGGCAAACCGATCGCTTTGTGTTTGTCGGGCGGGGGCATCCGCAGCGCGGTTTTCTCGCTCGGGTGCCTTCAGGCGTTGGACGAGCGAAAACTTCTTCCACACTTCGACTATCTTTCCACGGTCTCGGGCGGCGGTTACATCGGCGCGTGGCTTTCAGCCCTCATTAAATTGCTCAACCCATCGGATCCGACCAGAGAAGGACCAATCTTCAAAACCAAGGAAGGCGTTCAAGCCCTGCAGTTTCTTCGTGAAAACAGCAGCTATCTAACCCCACAAAACGGCCTCTTTTCCGGTGACACTTGGTCTCTGGTAGCGATTTACCTCCGAAACCTTCTGCTTAACTGGCTGATCATTCTGCCGCTCATCGCTGCGACGTTGACCGTGCCAAGGTTTGGCGCCGTGATCGGGTCATTGTTTGATCCCGGCATACTGATCGCTCTGGCCGGCTTTTTCGCACTCCTCTCGATGGTTTATCCAACCATCATACCCAGTCTGCGCGATGTGCCGCAGGACCCGGAGAGGTTGGAATCGAAGCGGCATGAACGGCCGGAGATCATGCGCAACAAGGCGGAGCAAAGCCTCATTAAAGAACTGATGGCGCCAAAATGTTTTCTGGTTGGCCGGGCGTTACCCTTTGCTCTCATGCTGCTTTTCCTAACGGACTGGTTGTTCGTGCAGACGCGGCAATGGGATGCTGCAAAGAACGCCACCCACCTGCTTACTGGAGATGCTCGCTTTTGGTTGATGCAGGCGCTCGTCTGGGGCTTCTCCGTACCCGCGATCGTCCTGTTAGCGTTCGGGATGGTGGTGTCGATTCGTTCCGGCGGGACGGCCCGGAAGCCGATTAAAGTGCGTCAAGCGAGATTCCTCTTTGCGCTTCAGACGTTCGGGTCGATCTGCGCGATCGGCGGTTGCGCTCTCCTGGCTGAGAGATTCCCATCCGGGATTTGGTTTTTCATCTGGTTCCCCGCTCTGGCTACCCTCAGCTATTTATGCGCCGGCACATTGTTTGCCGCACTGACCGACCCCCTGGTGGAGGACGAAAATCGCGAATGGTGGGCGCGTTCGGCGGGTTACTTTTTGATGTTGGCGATCGGCTGGCTAGCCGTCGGGTTCGTCTCGCTCGGCGTTCCCGGGTTGCTCGGCGGTGTTCAGCTGCACGACCCGCGTGTTTCGGGAACGGTTTGGTTTGACCTGCCAGGGTTTCCTGACCACTTCGCCCTGCCGGCCTGGCTTACGGTATTGTTCGGAGGCGGCGCAATCGCTTTTCTGACGCGGCTGGAGGGTACGGTCTCCGCCGCCGAAAAAATTCTGCCGGCAGCCGTGGCGTTTGGGCGCAAGGCGCTTTTCAGTGTCGCGATGGCGGCCTTCGTGTTGGCACTGGCGGTGGCGCTCTCTTTGGTGACGCTCAAAATGGGACCTGCTTTGACCCATCTTCCATGGCTGGATCGCCTTCCCTCCATTGAATGGCGTGAAGCGGCGGCGCTTCTGGCGACGGTGGTGATCTTGGCGGGCGTAAGCGTTGTGATCAGCTTGCCGGTCAATATCAACCGCTTTTCCACGCACGCCGCCTATCGCAACCGTCTGGTGAGGACGTTCCTGGGCGCCTCGAACACTCCGCGCGACTACAACCCGTTTACCGGATTTTCGCGCAACGACAATTTTCCGCTGCATTTGTTGGTGGACGGCTCGTGGCAACGCACGCACGCAGCCCAGCGCGTCAGCGCGGGAGAAAAAAGTGCTGGCGGGCACCAGCCGCGGTATCCGCGACCGTTTCACGTCATCTGCGGCGCCGCCAACCTTGCCCGCGGAGAACGCCTCGCCTGGCAGGAGCGCAAGGCGGTTTCCTTCACGTTCTCAGCCCTTCACTGCGGAAGCGCGAACCTGGCCTACCGTCCAGCTAAAAAGTACGGAGGCTCGCGGGGTATCACGTTGGGAACCGCCATGACCATTTCGGCGGCTGCGGCCAACTCCGAGATGGGATTCTACAGCTCGCCCTTGAAATCGTTCTTACTGACCCTGCTGAACGCAAGGTTGGGTTGGTGGCTTGGTAATCCGATGACCAGGAAGAAGTGGGAGCGTGACAGCCCCTTATGGGCGTGTGGCCCGATGATCTGTGAGCTTTTCTCTCTGACCGATCGCGACGCTGACTTCCTGAATCTTTCGGACGGGGGCCATTTTGACAATACCGGGGGCTATGAAATGCTTCAGCGCAGATGCCGCCGCATCCTCCTGATCGACGCCGAGACGACCCGAAAGGGCATTTCCAACCTCTCCATGAGGGCCCGTGTCGATTTCGGAATCGATCTGCGCTTGATCGCGCAGGCAAAGGGCGGTTGTCCCGTCGAATTATACTCCGTGGATTACCCCGCTGAGGGTGACGCCGAGCCGCCTTTCCAGGGTCAGCTTGTGCGCGTTTACCCGGCGTTGGGGGAGCTCAGCAGCTGGAGTTCGTTCGAGAATGTGCAATACAAAAGCGTCCATTCCGATTTTCCGGACGACCCTATTTTTAACCAGTTTTTCGCCGAGTCGACGTTCGAGAGTTATCGCCAGCTCGGCTTCGACATTCTTCGTACGGCTCTTAAAGACGAAGGGAGTGATCCGGGGCCGGCATTGGATCACCTCTTCGAATTTTGCCGGCCAAAACCGGACGTCGCGCCCGCGCCCCTTGGTTCAACCGATGGCCAGGGTAGACCTGAGCCTGTTGGTCTAGCCGGTGAGGGGGAACCTCTTGCGGGCAGAGATGGTGCTGAAAAATCAACCGAAAATGCGGCCACGGCTCGGCAGGATTCGATGGAAGGCTTCGGTCCTCGATGAACCACCTTCCGCCGCCGGCCCAACGAGTCCCAGGACGCCTCCGAAGCCACCCGCGCGTTTGATTCCGGCCAAACGTTGAGTTTTGCCGCCCGCGCGAGGAGGACCGTCGTTGCCCGGAGGGGCAGTCCCGGAGGGACGATCGAGAGTAGCCAGGGACTTTTAGTCCCTGGATAGAATGCCCCTCTGGGGCTTGCGTCCCGGAGGGACGCTGGGAAAAGGCGGCCAACCGATCCACGGCCCCCCCACCGGCTCTTCAGGCTTTCCCACCGTCCCGACGGGACGGATTTTTCCTTAAATGGCCTACCCGGCACTAAAGTGCCGGGCTACTCTCGATCGTCCCTCCGGGACTGCCCCTCCGGGGCAAAGACCTCCACCCACCACCCAAAAATGTGGGTAAAGCTCAGGACTTTAATCCCTGGGGCCATCTAAAAAGATGACCCGTCCCGTCGGGACGGTAGGAAAGCGTGGCCCGGCCCGTTCACCGAGGCGCAGCGTAACGCACCCGATCGGCGTTTGCCCCCCGGTTTACTTTTTATAGCCTTTGTCAATCGCAGGCATTATTTTGTAGTTCCACACAGGAGGAAGCGTCCTGGGCGACGCCTGCTGCCATCTCCGCATGCCCTGCCGTATGACCGAGCCGATTACAGAAATTGACGTACTCTGGATCACCGCCGGACTTGGGTGCGACGGCGATACCATCGCGATGACGGCGGCGACCCAACCCAGCATCGAGGATTTGGTGCTGGGCAGCATTCCCGGCATCCCGAAGCTCCATTTTCACAATCCCGTGCTGGCTTATGAGGTCGGTGAGGATTTCATGAAATTTTTTTATGAGGCCGATGCGGGCCGGCTCGACCCATTCATTCTTGTCATCGAAGGCTCGATCCCTGACGAAGGGAATAAAGCCGCCGGGTACTGGGCTGCGTTCGGTACGGACCAAACGAGCGGCCAACCGATTACGACGTGCGAATGGATCGACCGGTTGGCGCCGAAAGCGTGGGCGGTCGTCGGGGCGGGCACCTGCGCGGCTTACGGGGGCATTCACGCCATGGAAGGCAACCCGACCGGCGCGATGGGCCTTTGCGACTATCTCGGCTGGGGGTGGAAATCCAAGGCCGGCATTCCGATCGTCAACGTCCCGGGCTGTCCGGTTCAGCCGGATAACTTCACGGAAACGCTCCTTTACCTGCTGCGACAGGCGGCCGGCAACGTGCCGATGATCCCGCTGGATGATCGATTGCGGCCGACGTGGCTCTTTTCGGAAACGGTGCATGAAGGCTGCGATCGGGGCGGGTACTACGAGCAGGGCGATTTCGCGGAGGAGTACGGTACCAGGCCGTGCATCGTGAAACTCGGCTGCTGGGGCCCGGTCGTTCAATGCAACGTGGGCAAGCGCGGATGGATGGGCGGCATCGGCGGGTGTCCAAACGTCGGCGGCATTTGCATCGGCTGCACGATGCCCGGATTCCCCGACAAGTTCATGGCGTTCATGGACCAGCCGCCGGGCTCGATGCTTTCGTCCCAGGCAATCCAGCATTACGGTAAAGCGATTCGCGCGCTTCGCGCCTTTACGCAGGCTTCGATGAACAAGGAGCCGTCGTGGCGCAAGCCGGCAGGCGATTCATAGATCCCGACGTATGCCTGATCCATACGATGTCATCCCAGACAAGCACACCGCGACGATCCGTCCGGACATTCCGTCCGACTTTGAGGCGGTTGGCGCGCTGCTCGAACTGGCTCGGGCGTTCCTGCCGGGCATTGATCTGCCGAGCCTGGCCAAGCCGGCGGACTCCGTTGCGAAGGCGCGCATCCCCAACGCGGAGGTACGCTACCAGATGCTCATCGAACAGCTCCCGGCGGCCACGTTCATGGCGTCGTTCGAGAACGGGCGCAGCGACATGTACGTCAGCTCCTACATCGAGACGCTGCTCGGCTACACGGCAAAGGAATGGATCGAAGATCCCGTCCTCTGGTACCGGCGGCTGCACCCGGAGGACAGGGCGCGCTGGAATGAGGACTTCTCACGCACGATTCTGTCTGCGGAGCCGTTCAAGGGCGATTACCGTTTTCTGGCCAAGGACGGGCGGGTCGTCTGGATCCACGGCGAAGTGCAGGTGCTGCGGGACGAATCCGGACGGCCGTCGTTTATGCACGGGATCGGCTATGATATCACCGAGCTGAAGCGCATCGAAGAGAAGCTGCGCCAGGCCCGCGATGAAGCCGAACGCGCGAACCGCGCCAAGAGCGAGTTCCTCTCGCGTACGAGTCATGAACTGCGGACGCCGCTTAACGGCATCATCGGCTTCGCGGAATTCCTGATCGATGGCAAGCCGGGTCCCCTTAACCCGAAACAGAAGGAGTATTTGCAGGACATCTACAACAGCGGTAAACATCTGCTCTGGCTCATCAACGACATCCTTGACCTGGCCAAGGTTGAGACCGGTAAGATGGGGGTATTCCTGGAGACATTCTCACTTCGCATGGCCGTCGAGGAAGTCTGCGCCGTAGCCAGGCCGGTTGCACAGAAGCGCCGCATCACGTTCGAGGTGGACCTCGCGCCGGAACTCGGCGAAGTCACGCTTGACCAGCAGAAATTCAAGCAGATCCTCTACAACCTCCTGTCCAACGCCATCAAATTTACTGAAGAGGGTGGCGCAGTAAGACTCCGCGTCGAAACGTTAGATGCGCATCGGTTCCGGTTATTCGTCAAAGACACGGGTATCGGGATTAGACCGGAAGACCTGCCACGGCTTTTCCGGGAGTTTGAACAGCTCGACTCCGGTACCTCCCGCCGTTATGAAGGCACGGGCTTAGGGTTGGCCCTGACAAAAAAGTTCGTTGAACTCCAGGGTGGAACCGTTAGGGTGGAGAGCATTTACGGCCAGGGCAGTACCTTTTCGGTCGTTCTGCCCCGGCGCATTATGAATCCAAGCGTTTATGGGTGAGGCCCCTATGAACGTTCTGATCGCAGACGATAACGCCACCAGTTGTAAACTCTTGCGCGCCGTGTTGGAAGCTGAGGGCCATAAGGTGATCGAGGCGGCAGACGGCGTTCAAGCGCTGCACCTTCTCGAACGCCAGCCGGTGGACGCCATCATTGCCGACCTGCTCATGCCCAACCTCGACGGTTACCGGCTCTGCCGGGAAGTCCGCCAGAACGAACGCTGGCGCACCATTCCTTTCATCTGCTACACCGCCATCTACGGCTCGCTTAACGACGAAAAACTGGCTTTCGACCTTGGCGCGGATGCGTACCTGCGAAAGCCCGTCTCGAACGCCATCCTTTTGCGTACCTTGCGGGGTGCGCGGCAGCGGGTCCGGGCTGAACCAAGGCGGCCGAAGGCGTCGCACGCCGAACTGGACGTTCTGACCGAGTACAGCCAACCCTTGGTGGCGAAGTTAGCGAAACGACACGTCGAACTGAAAGAGAAAAGCCAGCTGGCGGGTTTGGCCGTGGAAGTCGGGATGGCGCTGACGCGGCGGAACGAGTTGGGCGAAATCCTGCAAGCCTGTACCGATTCGGTGATACGGCACCTGGGTGCGGTTTTGGCGCGTATCTGGATGCTCAACGAGAAACGGCAGGTACTTGAGCTGCGGGCCAGCGCCGGTACGGACCCACTCGGAGACGAGATGCCGCTCGGTGAATCGATCGCGGAGCACATCGCGCAGCAACGATGCCCTTATCAGACGAAAGCGGTCCTGGATGACGCCTCGCACGTCCCGCAGCAGGAGTGGGTCCGGCGCGAAGGCGTCGCGGCATTAGCGGGTTACCCGTTGATCGTCGAAGAGCGCCTGGTCGGGGTCATGGTGGTCTTTACCCGGCGGGAATTGCCTGCTTCAGCATCAGCAACGTTGGGGGCCATCGCGCACTTTCTCGCCCTCGGCATCCAACGCAAGCGCGCAGAGGCTGTCCTGCGCGACAGCGAAGAGCGTTTCCGCCAACTCGCCGAAAACATCAGCGGGGTCTTCTGGATGACCGACCCGGCCAAGACGCAAATTCTCTACGTCAGCCCGGGTTACGAAACCATCTGGGGCCGCACCTGCGAGAGCCTCCGGCAACAGCCCCGCTCTTATCTCGACGCCATCCATCCCGAAGACCGGCCCTGGATTGTGAATGCGCTCCGGGCGGGGGTAGAGGCTCCCTACGAGTTGGAATACCGCGTCGTGCGTCCCGATGGCATCGTGCGTTGGGTTCGTGACCGGGGCTTTCCGGTGCGCGACGAGGCGGGCCGGGTAATCCGGATTGCGGGTATCGCCGAAGACGTAACGCAACGACGCCAATTGGAAATGCAACTGCGGCACGCGCAAAAGATGGAGGCCATCGGCCGGCTTGCCGGCGGGGTGGCGCACGGTTTCAATAACCTCTTATCGGTCATCTATGGCCACAGCGAACTGCTCGCAGCCACTTCGCCTTCGCCGGAACGATTGCGGGAGTCACTTGCGGAAATCAGCCGGGCGGCCGAGCGGGGTGCAGCCTTGACCCAGGAGTTGCTGGCCTTTGGTCGCCGGCAGGTCGTCGAGCCCAAGGTGCTGGACCTCAATGCGGTGGTGGCCGAGTCGCGCAACCTGTTGCAACCGCTGATCGGTGAGGACGTGCAGTTGGCCATCAGCCTCGCGCCGCGTCTGAGCGCCGTGAAAGCCGATCCCAGCCAAATCGGCCAGGTGCTCATGAACCTTGCGCTCAACGCCCGCGACGCCATGCCCCAAGGCGGTCGCCTGACCATCGAAACGCGTGCGTTGAACCTCGATGTCGCCTCCGCCAATAACCACCCGGAAGCCCGGCCGGGACACTACGTCCTGCTGACGGTCAGCGACACCGGATGGGGCATGACGCCGGAGCTGCAGGCGCGCATCTTCGAGCCCTTCTTCAGCACAAAAAGCGACGGTACCGGCCTCGGCCTGTCGGTGGTGGACGGGATCGTCAAACAGAACGGCGGCTACCTGATCCTGGAGAGCCGCCCGGGCCTGGGCACCACGTTCAAAATTTACCTTCCGGCGGTCACCGAACCGGTCGAAGAACCGTCCCGAACTCCCCCCTCCGCGCCGGCTCAGGGCGGCGAGACGGTCCTGTTGGTTGAAGACGAGAATGCCGTGCGCGCGGTCACCGCCCAGCTTTTGGAGACCCTGGGCTACCGGGTCCTGCAAGCCGGCAATGCGGAGGAAGCTTTGCTCTTAGCGCGGGTCAGCCAGCAGAAAATTGACCTGTTGATGACCGACGTGGTGATGCCGGGCATAAGCGGCCGCGAACTGGCCGAGGCGCTCCGGGTGCAGGATCCGAGTCTGAAGGTGTTGTTCCAGAGCGGGCATACCGACGACGTGATGGTTCGCCATGGCATCCTGCA
>JAFAUY010000001.1 GCA_019243005.1 Verrucomicrobiota bacterium
CTGCTCGGCTTTCCGGTGGCGAGCCGTGCGCAAAACCTGGCCGTCAGCTTGCCTGGCAGCGCCACGCTGTTCCGCCCGCAGGCTGACGTTCTCCAGGAGGGCAACTTCTCCAGTCTGCCTTTCCGGGCCTCAATTTACGGCAATATCGGGTACGACGACAACGTCTACGATAGTCACAGCGATCGGCATGGAAGCGGCTTCAACTCTGTAGGCGTGAACCTGGGCAGCCAGATCGCCAACCCGAGGACCAGGCTGGACGCGCTTTTATCCGCGGGTTTTGTGGCTTACTGGGACCGCCCGGGCCATACGATCGCCCCCGACATCACCTTGAACGTGGAGTTCACCCACCAGTTCAGCCCCCGGGCCATCCTCGGGATTTCGTCGTTCATGACGTATCAGGACGAACCCGACGTGGTCCTGGGCCTCAATCAGGCGAACAATATCAGCAATTATTTTTACAGCGCGAACACGATCGCGTTCGGCTACCAGTGGACGCGCCGGTTTTCTACGGTGACCAGCTACACCCTGGACACGCTCTTTTATGATAACAGCGTCGCAGCCCATGATGATGACTGGATTCAGCACATCTTCGGGCAGCAGTTTCGGTTCCTGGTGCTGCCGATGATCAACGCCGTGGCGGAATACCGGTTCGGGTACGTCGATTACCTTTACCTCGACAACAACTCCTACTCCCATTACGTCCTCGGTGGAATCGACGCCACCCTGAGTCCGCGGCTGGAATTCGGGTTTCGTGCGGGCGCGGAGTTCCGGCACCTTGAAGGGCCGCAAGGCGGCGACGTCAGTTACCCGTACTTCGAATCGACCCTTGCCTACCGCTACCAGCCAGGGTCAACCGTCCAATGGTACAATCGTTACGGCCTGGAACAGCCTGACCTCGCGGGCCCCGGCTATCGTAAGACGTTCCGGACCGGCATCCGGGTAAACCATCAATTCGGCGAAAAATGGCGGGGCATTGCGGCGGCCTATTATTCCTGGAACGAGTACCACGTCGCGGGTCCCATCTTTACGGAAGACATCGTTGACTTCTCGCTGCAGTCTTCCTACCAGCTTACACGGGCCTTTTCGCTCGATGCCGGCTACACGTTCACCCGCGATTTCTCGGACATCGTCACGCGCGATTATTATCGCAACCGGGTTTTCGTCGGCGGAACTTTCAGTTTTTAGACCAGGAGACCAGTTTAGACCAGAAGTCGCACGCAGTTGAGAAAAATGCACTCCGCCTTTAAGTTGGCGCGCTTTTGATCCGCATTTCCAGACTTAGATAGTCCAGTTGTAACGCTCGATAGTTCGGCTTGTTCATGAATTATCCTAACGAGGCAAAGCTTCACTTCCTTGATTATTGGCGAGTCGTCCGCGTCCGGCTCGGGTTGGTGGTTCTGATCTTTCTGCTGGTGGTACTGACGGCGGGCATTATCAGCTTTATCTCACCCAAGCAGTACAAGTCGTTTGCGACCATCGAGGTGCAGCCGGACATGACGCCGGTACGCATTTTCGAGAACCAACCGACGGGCGCGGCCCTGGACCCCAAGTTTACGCAGACGCAGTTTCAGATCATCACGCGCAAAGGGGTGCTCTACCCCGTGATCGATCAGCTTGATCTCTGCCATCGATGGGGCACGCCGGGATTGCCGTTGCCGGAAGAACTGGCCTACGGCCGGCTGCAGCACATGATGTCGCTGCAGGAGATCAGAAACACGAACCTCATCCAGATCACCGTCTACAGCACCGATCCGAAAGAGGCGGCGCAACTGGCCAACACCATCGCGCAAGTCTACATGGACCAGCGCGTGCAGGAACAGCAGAACGTCGTCGCCAAGAGTTTGGAACAACTCCAGCAAGAGGTTCACCAGCAGGAAGACGCGGTCGCCAAGGCCTACACGGATGCATCCCGCCTGCGGACGGAAGCCGGCATCATCGACCCGAATCCGGACAGCCTGGAAAATTCCTCCCGGGTAGAGGATTCGAGCGTTCTCAGCAACCAGGAGAAAGTCAACGACAGCGAGTCCGAGGTCGCGACGTTACGCAGCCGGGTGGCGCAATTGGATCGGCTCAAGAGCGAGGACCTCATGCGCACCGCGAGCCTGCTTAACCTGAGTGATCCGGTGCTCGAACAGAAGCTGCCGCTTTACCAGACGGCGCAGGCCGAGAAGGCGCGGCTGCTGAATTCAGGTCTCGGGCATAATCATCCGGACGTAAAGGCAGCGCAGGCGCAGATCGACACGCTCGAACAGCAACTGCGCCAGCAGATCGACAGCTTGCGCCGGGGCTTGGCGACCCAACTGGCCATCGCCGAGAATTCCCTGAAAGCGAGGCAGGAAAACCTGAACTCAAGCCAGGCGGTACAGCAGCAGAAAAAAACGGTGAGTGCGGCGTACCTCGATGCCAAGTACCGTTACATTCAGGAACGTAAACTGCTCGAGACGGCCAAAACGAGGCTGAACACGCAGAGCATGGAGCGGACCATGCCGCAGCGGCCGGCCTATTTCCGCGATCGCGCCGAACCCGCGCTCTTTCCGAGCCGCCCGAGCATCACGCTCAATATGGCCCTCGGCGTGGTGGCAGGACTGGCGTTCGGTATCGGCATTGCCTTTCTGCTCGAATACCTCGACACCAGCATCAAGACGATGGAAGACGTCGAGCGGGCTCTCAACAGCCCGGTGCTCGCGGTGATTCCGAAAAACATCCACGTTTTGAAAGCCCCGTATGAAGACACCCCTGACGCCGAGGCTTATCGGATCCTCAAGACCAACGCCGACATTAACCGCAAGAAGATCAACGCATCGATCATCAGCGTAGTCAGCGGCGGCCCCGGAGAAGGCAAATCAACGACCGTCTGCAACCTTGCGCAAATCTATGCGGTCAGCGGCGCTCAGGCCTTGGTGGTCGACGCCGACCTGCGGCGCCCGGCGCAGCACCGCTTGTTCGACCTGGAAAATCGGGCCGGCCTCGGCAACTACCTCAAAGGTGACGTCAGCTTTGATGATGCCGTCCAGGGCACCGCCTATCCCTCGCTCCAGGTCCTCACCAGCGGCAGCGCGTCACCGGACGCCATCGGGCAGTTGAATTCTCCCCGGATGCAGGCGCTGATGGAACTCGTCCGCGACCGTTATGAAATCGTGATCTTTGATTGTCCCCCGATCCTGGGGGTCAGCGACGCGTCGGTGATTTCGACGCTGGTGGACGCCTCCATCGTCGTCGTGCAGCACCGGCGTTTCCCGCGTTCGATGTTGCTGCGGGTCAAAAAAGCTCTGGACGGCATCGAGGCCAGCCTCCTGGGCGTCGTCCTTAACAACGTCGATATCCGCCACGACGAAAATTACCAGTACTACACAAGTTACAGCCATTACTACACAAAATCAGGCAAGGAAAGGTCGAGTCGGAAGGGGGCGGCACGGACTGCGCCCGCCAGTTCCATCAAGGAAGACGACTATTGATCCCGCCTTGTCGCCATGCACAAGCATTCACTCCTGTACGGTCTGATCGCCGGCACGTTGCTCCTCGCCTGGGTTGCCCCGAGCGCCCGTGCGCAGGCGACCCTGAGAAACGGCGATATCCTCGAAATCAAGATCTCCGGCATCCCGTCGACCGACATAACGTCCGTCAGCGGGCAGTACACGATCGATAACGAAGGCTTTCTCAACCTGCCGTACGTCGGCAAGGTGAAGGTGGCAGGTTTGTCGCCCGGAGTCGCCCAGAGCACGATCGAAAGCGTTTACCGCAATCGCGACGTTTACACCAACCCGACGATCACCATCGGCCAGCAAATGCAGTCCCGGTTTGTGAACGTCGGCGGCGAGGTCAAAACGCCGCAACGCATTCCCTACACCGCAGACCTAACCGTGCTCAGCAGCATCAACGCAGCCGGAGGTTTCTCCCCATTTGCCGACCAACGGAAAGTTCGCCTGTTGCGCGGGAACGAGGTCATGATTATCGACGTCAAAAAGATCCGGGCCAATCCTTCGCTCGATATTGGGGTGCAGCCGGGAGACCGCATCGAAGTGCCGCAAACCATCTTCTAGTTCTCCCGCAGCAGGTCCCAGTGGCGCGTCAGGTACGAAATGCCCGACCACAGGGTCAGCGCCACGGTTACGGCCAGGAACGCGGTCCCAAGCCGCTCCAGCGTGACCAGGGTGGAACCGGTTAAGCTGCGCGGCGCCGATTCCTCCACCGACAATAAGAGCAGGTAGTAAACGATGGTCACCATCTGCCACACGGTCTTATGTTTCCCGAGTTTTTCCGCCGGTAAGACCAGACCGCGCGCAGCCGCGACCAAGCGAAGGCCGGTAATCAGGAATTCGCGGCTGACGATCGCGATGACGGCCCATGCCGGTATCAGACCCAGCGCCACCAGGCAAATGAACGCCGCCACGGTCATCATCTTGTCCACGAGCGGATCCATCAGCCGCCCGAAATCCGTGACCAGGTGAAATTTCCGCGCGATGAAGCCGTCCGCATAGTCCGTGGCGGTGCCGGCCAGAAAGATGAACAGCGCAAAGATTTTGCCACCCGTGAACTCCGTACTGAGAGCCGCGACGAACGGTAAAATGAGCACCAGGCGGAGCAGGGTCAGACGATTCGGAAGATTCATGTGACCTGCGCGGCAACGTAAACCGGATGTTTCCAGATCGGTACGAGCGCCTTCAGTTTTTCGACAATTTCGGTACTGGCACGGAAAGCCGCCGCTCTGCGCTCAGCGCAAACCCGTAGAAACAGAGACGGCTCTCCCGCGGGGACAAACCCGATGCGGTGGTGCAAAATCACCCGGCTGACGCCGTACCGTTCACCGGCTGCCTGCGCGATCTCGGCGAGCAACCGTTCGGCCATCGATTCGAAGGCTTCGTACTCAATCCCTTCGATCAAACGGTCGTCCTCGAACTCACGCACGACGCCAAAAAAATCCACGACCGCCCCTTCGGTACGGCGATAGTCAGGTCCGCCCGGCGCCAACGGTTCCCGGGTGAGCTTCGCTTCCCAGAAGAATAGCATTTTTACTTATACGCCGGTCTCAGCCGCTCGCGCCACTAACATACAACCCGCCAGGCGGACGCGCCGCAAATAAAGACTTGTGAAACCAACAGGGCGTAGCAGCTTCGTTAAGGGCAGGCGACGTCATGTCAGGGAAGTTGCCAACTCCGTGCAGGCCTGTTCAATGTTTCACTCTTGCAGCACATGAACCAATCAGACATCGGCTTAGTCGGTCTCGCCGTTATGGGTGAGAACCTGGTGCTCAACATGGAAAGTAAAGGTTTTTCGGTTTCGGTTTTCAACCGCACCGTCGAGGTGACCGAAAAGTTTGCGGCCGGCCGCGCCAAGGGTAAGCGCATCAGTGCGACCCGCTCGACCGAAGAATTCGTGCAGAGCTTGGCCAGCCCTCGCAAGATCATGATCATGGTTAAAGCCGGCTCGGCAGTCGATGCCGTGATTGACCAATTGCTGCCGCACCTGGCAAAGGGCGACGTCATCATTGATGGCGGCAACTCGCTTTACACCGACACGCAGCGTCGGGACAAAAAGCTGACCGAGCTCGGGTTCCACTTCCTGGGCATGGGCGTTTCCGGCGGTGAGGAAGGTGCGCTGAAAGGGCCTTCGCTGATGCCGGGTGGAGCGCGTCAGGCTTGGGAAATCGTCGCGCCGATCTTTCAGAAAATTGCCGCTCAGGTCGACGGCGAACCCTGTTGCCGCTACATGGGCCCGGACGGCGCCGGCCATTACGTGAAGATGGTTCACAACGGAATCGAATACGGCGACATGCAGCTCATCTGCGAGGCTTACGCCATCCTCAAGGATATCCTTGGCATGCAGGCCGGTGAGTTGCATGAGGTTTTCGCCGCCTGGAACCGGGGTGACCTCGACAGCTTCCTGATTGAGATCACGGCCAAGATTTTCACCCGCAAGGACCCCGAGACCGGCAAACCGCTCGTCGACGTGATTCTCGACAAAGCCGGCCAGAAAGGCACCGGCAAGTGGACCCTGATCTCCGCGATTGATCAGGGGGTGGTGGTCTCGACCATTAACGCGGCGGTTGAGGCACGGGTCTTATCCTCGATGAAAGAGCAGCGGGTGCGTGCCTCAAAACAACTGACGGGACCCGCCCCGAAACCGTTCGAAGGCGACCGCCAGGAGTTCATCGACGCCGTCCGCGACGCCCTTTATGCTTCCAAGATCATTTCTTACGCGCAGGGCTTTACGCTGCTGGCCGCGGCCAGCAAGCAGTTTAACTGGAATCTGCATTACGGCGACATCGCGACGATCTGGCGCGGCGGTTGCATCATCCGGGCCAAGTTTTTGAACCGGATCAAAGAAGCGTTTGACCGGAATGCGGGGCTTGAGAACCTGATGCTGGATCCGTTCTTCAGCGACGTCCTGAAACGGACTCAGGACCACTGGCGCCAGGCGGTGACGGCGGCGGTCCGGCACGGGGTGGCCGTCCCGGCGGGCAGGGCATCCCTGGGCTACTATTATTCCTACCGTCAGGAACGGTTGCGGGCAAACCTGCTTCAGGCGCAGCGCGACTTTTTCGGGGCGCACACGTACGAACGGGTGGATCGGCCCGGCACCTTCCACACCGAGTGGCTGCAGTAACCGGAAAGAGGGTAACCCGACCACGGCCGGCCGGCGCCGGGGCCGGTTGCAAAAGGGACCACCGCCACCTGCCAGTGCATGCCTATGAACTTGATCGATGGTAAGGCGATCGCCGCCAGGATCAACGAGGAGACGCGTGAACGCGTGCTGCAATTGAAGCGGCATGGGGTCACGCCCGGCTTGGCGGTGGTGCTCGTCGGCGATCACCCGGCCTCGATCGTTTATGTCCGCAACAAGGACCGGATCTCGCAGGAGCTCGGCCTTTACTCGCGCAAAGTCGAATTGCCCGGGACCACCTCGCAGGCGGACCTGTTGCGGCTGGTGGACGAGCTCAACCGCGACCCGCAGGTGCACGGTATCCTGGTGCAATCCCCGTTGCCCCCCCAGATCGATGAACCAACCGTCGTTCGCAACCTCGACCCGCTGAAAGACGTCGACGGGTTTCACCCGCTTAATGTCGGCAAACTGGCCATGGGCGACCCCACTGCGCTGGTGCCGTGTACGCCGCGCGGCTGCCAGCGGCTTCTCCTGGAGAGCAATGTTCCAATCTCCGGTGCCCACGTCGTCGTGGTCGGCCGGAGCATGCTCGTCGGCAAGCCGGTTGCCCTTTTGCTCATGCAAAAAGGGCCGGGAGGTGACGCCACCGTGACGGTTGCGCATTCCCGCTCGCGCAACCTGCCGGAAATCACCCGGCAAGCCGACATCCTGATCGTCGCCATCGGCCAGGCCCAGTTCATCCGGGCGGAACACGTTCGAGAAGGTGCGACCGTCATCGATGTCGGCATTAACCGGATCAATTCGCCGTCCAGGCCGGCAGGGTATCGTCTCGTCGGAGACGTGGCGTTCGACGAAGTGGCGGAGAAAGCGGGGGCCATTACCCCTGTCCCCGGCGGCGTCGGCCCCATGACCATCGCCATGCTGATGGCAAACACCCTGCAGGCTTGCCGGCTCCAGACCGGGTTGCACCAGCCTGCCTCGCCCACCAATCCCTCGATCATCCCGTAGGGATTGGCGGGCGAGGCAGGCTCTGGCAGCGGAACTCTCCGGCTACCCCGGAAACTTCCGCTGCTTATTTGGAGAGGAGAGTTTCAAGGCAGCTTGTTTCGATTCATAGATGCATTCTTTTCACTACCAAAATAACCAGCTCGCGTGCGAATCGGTCCGGTTGCAAGACCTTGCCGAATCGTACGGCACACCCCTTTACGTCTACAGCAGCCATACCGTCACGGATCACTTCCGGCGTTTGGACCGTGCCCTCGGCGAGTTGGCTCACGAAATTTGTTACGCCGTCAAGGCCAATTCCAACCTGGCCGTCCTGCGCCTCCTGGCGGCCCAGGGCTCGGGCTTCGATATCGTCTCCGGGGGCGAACTTTACCGCGTGATGCAGGCCGGCGGTGATCCCGGCAAATGCACCTTCGCCGGCGTCGGCAAGACGCAGGATGAGATCGCCTACGCGTTGCATTCCGGCATTTACAGCTTCAACGTCGAATCGGAGTCTGAGCTCCGCACGATCGATAACGTCGCGCGAACAATGGATCGCAAGGCGCCGGTTGCCCTCCGCATCAATCCCGACGTTGACCCCCACACGCACCACTACATTTCCACCGGCAAGAGCGAGAACAAATTCGGCATCTCGATTGACCGGATTATGGAGGCCTATGACTTGGCGGCCTCCCTGCCCGGCCTGGAAATCCGCGGGCTACAAATGCACATCGGTTCCCAAATCACCGAAGCGGAACCGTTCGCCCAGGCAGTCGCCAAAGTGTTGCCGTTGGCGGAAGCTCTGAAACGCCGGTTTCCCCTCGAGTTCATCAGCATCGGCGGGGGCATCGGGATCGTTTACCGGGGCTCGCTCGAGAGCGGGGATGCCGTGTGGTGGCACGAAGGCGAAGCCCGGCACGCCCTGACCATCGAGCAATACGTGCAGGCAATCGCGCCCCCCCTGCGCCGGCTCAACTTGCGCGTGCTTCTCGAACCCGGGCGCTTCCTCGTGGGCAATGCCGGCGTCCTGCTCACCCGGGTGCTGTACATCAAGCGGGCGTTGGAAAAGACCTTCGTCATCGTCGATGCCGGCATGAACGACCTGATTCGGCCCGCGTTGTACGATGGGTACCATGAAATCGTTCCCGTTTGCCGCCAACCCGGCGCCGGCACCGAAGTGGTGGACGTCGTCGGACCGGTCTGCGAGAGCGGCGACTTCTTTGCCCAAAGCCGGGAAGTGGCGCAAGTGGCCGAAGGCGATCTCCTGGCGTTGATGAGCGCCGGCGCCTACGGCTTTTCCATGGCTTCCACCTACAATTCGCGCCCGCTCCCGGCCGAGGTGCTGGTCTCAGGCGCCGAACACCGGTTGATCCGCCGCCGCCAGAACTACGCCGACCTCATCGCCGCGGAGCTCGAGGCCGAAGAGGTGGAAGCGTGACGGTCCATGCGACCGCCCCAAGGAGAACCGTCTCTGCCCCGGAGGGGCAGCCAGCTACGCGCCGATAATCTCATTCAGCCCATCGATCACCTGGTCCAGTTCCTCGACGGAAATGCGTCCAAGCTTCTTGCCCAGCCGCTCGACCGAAAGGGTTCTAACCTGGCTGATCTTCACCCATGAGCGTTTCGGCAGCTTCATGCCGGTCAATTCCAACGTCAGCGGAAAGCCTGCTCGCGGCTCCTGACTAGTGAGCGCACAGGCGATCACGGTCCCAGAACGCTCATTGAAAACATCCTGGCTCAGCACCACGATCGGACGGCGGCCCGATTGCTCGTGGCCTTGGGCCGGGTCGAGATCGGCCCAGACAATGTCGCCCCTCAGTATTCTGGCCATTCAGCGGCGTCTTTCGCCATGCCTTCCTCAGCCATCGCTTGCTCTTCAGCCGGTAAGAGCTTGGCGCACTCGCGTGCAAGGCGATTACGATCCAGCCGGGCGAGTTTCTCGGCGACTGCCTTCTGGATCGCTTCGCTGCGGCTGCGAAAGACCTTCCGTGCAACAAGCGCATCCAGCCGCCGCAGCAACTCGGCATTCAGGGAAACCGCGACTTTTGCAACGCCCATGGCTCGGTCATACCTCGGGTATGAATGGCAGTCAATGCTGCATCGACACCCGCGCGATGTTTCATACGCGCCCGCCCTACCCGCTCACTCCCGACTGGACGGCCACGAGCTGCGGGCGGTAATTCAGGTAAGGACCCAGCCACCGCTCAACTTCGGCGAGCGGCAATCCTTTTCGGGCTTGGTAATCAAGCACCTGGTCACGCCCAATTTTGCCCACCCCGAAATATTTGGACTCCGGGTGCGCAAAATAAAGGCCGCTGACGGAAGCTCCCGGCCACATGGCGAAATTCTCCGTCAACCAGATGCCGGCGTTCGCTTCCGCTTTAAGCAGGTCAAACAACGTCCGCTTCTCCGTATGGTCCGGACAGGCCGGGTAACCGGCCGCCGGGCGGATGCCGCGGTAGGCTTCCCGGATCAGATCTTCTTTGGTCAGGTGCTCGTCCCTGCCGTAGCCCCAGTCGCGCCGGGCCCGCTCATGCAGGTATTCGGCAAACGCCTCGGCCAGCCGGTCCGCGAGGGCTTTCGCCATGATGGCATTGTAATCGTCGTGATCCGTTTCAAACTGTTTGGCCAGTTCATCCGTACCCAGGCCCGCCGTCACGGCAAAAGCGCCCAGGTAATCGCAACGGCCGCTGTCAGCCGGCGCAATGTAGTCGGCCAGGCAATGGTTGAACTGATTGGCCGGTTTGCGCATTTGCTGCCGCAGAAAATGGAACGTCGCCAGCCGGTCACGCCGGGACTCATCGGCGTAAACGTCGACGTCGTCCCCGCGGCTGTTGGCCGCCCAGAAGCCATAAACACCCCGCGCCTGGTACAGCTTCCCGTTCACGATGTCCTGCAGCAGCTTTTGGGCGTCCTCATAAAGGTGTCGTGCCTGTTCGCCCACGGCCGGATCATCGAGAATCGCCGGGAAACGGCCACGCAATTCCCAGGTATGAAAGAACGGCGACCAGTCGATGAACGGCACCAACTCGTCCAACGGCAGGTTAGCCACGGCGCGCAAGCCGGTAAACGCCGGGACGTCAATGGCGGTTTGCGACCATTCGAAGCGCGGCCGGCGCTCCCTGGCCTCCTGGATCGTTAACAGCTCTTTAACGTTATTGCGCGCCTCAAACTCCCGGCGCAACCGCTCCTGGTCGGCCTCATTCTGCCGGAGGTACGCCGCTTTTCGATCCTCACTCAGCAATGAGCTGACCACCCCGACCGCCCGCGAGGCATCCACCACGTGGACCGTCGGCCCCCGGTAATGAGGCGCGATTTTGACGGCGGTGTGCGCCCGGCTGGTGGTCGCTCCACCGATCAACAGCGGCAGTCGCAGCCCCAGCCGTTCCATCTCCTGGGCGACGTGCGCCATCTCGTCGAGAGACGGCGTGATCAGACCGCTCAGCCCGATCACATCCACCCCCTGCCGGTTGGCCGTTTCCAGGATTTTTTCGGCCGGCACCATCACCCCGAGATCAATTACCTCGAAGTTGTTACAGCCCAACACCACCGAAACGATGTTTTTGCCGATATCGTGAACGTCGCCTTTGACCGTCGCCATCAGCACCTTGCCCTGCGAACGCGCACCCGGCATCGCCGCCTTCTCGGCTTCCAGAAAAGGCGTCAGGTAAGCCACGCTCTTCTTCATCACCCGCGCGCTCTTGACCACCTGCGGCAAAAACATTTTGCCCGCCCCGAACAGGTCGCCAACGACGCTCATGCCCGCCATCAACGGGCCTTCGATCACCGCCAGCGGCCGGCCGTATTTCCGGCGCGCCTCTTCGGTATCCGGCTCGATGAAATCGACGATGCCTTTGACCAGCGCGTGCGCCAGACGTTCCTCCACCGTGCCTTGCCGCCACGCGTCATCCTCCTTGGTCTGGACCTTGCCTGCGCCCTTCACCTTGTCGGCAAATTCGATCAGCCGCTCAGTCGCGTCCGGCCGTCGGTTCAGCAACACGTCCTCCACCAAGTCCCGCAGGTCGCGCGGAATCTCTTCGTAAACCGCCAGCTGGCCGGCATTCACGATCCCCATATCCAGGCCGGCCTGAATGGCATGATAAAGAAACGCCGCGTGCATGGCCTCCCGAACGACGTTGTTTCCCCGAAAAGAAAACGAGATGTTCGACACGCCGCCGCTTACCCGGCAGTGCGGCAGGTGTTGCGTGATCCAGCGCGTCGCCTCGATAAACGCGACGGCATAACCGTTATGTTCCTCTATGCCCGTCGCCACCGTCAGGATGTTCGGGTCAAAAACAATGTCCTGCGGCGGAAAGCCAACCTCTTCCGTAAGGATCCGGTAGGCGCGGGCACAAATCTCGATTTTACG
>JAFAUY010000043.1 GCA_019243005.1 Verrucomicrobiota bacterium
GAGCCGGTGAAGGATCGTCGCGCCCACCTGTGATTTGATGTCATCGCCGATCATCGGCAGGCCTGCCTCGACAAAACGCCTCTTCCACTCGGGCGACGAAGCGATAAACACCGGCATACAGTTAACGAACGCGCAGCCCGCCTCCAGGCATCGTTCCGCGTACCAGGCAGCCGCCTGCTCGGAGCCGACCGGCAGGTAAGAGACCAGAATTTCGGTGCCGGTGTCGTTGAGAATCCGGGTGACGTCATCACACGCCTGCGGGTCGGCCGGGATGATCTCGCGCGGGTACTTGCCCAACCCATCCAGCAGATTGCCCTGCTGCACCGCGACGCCCAGCCGCGGCACTTCCGCAAAACGCCTCGTATTATTGGGCGGAGCGAAGATTGCTTCGCCCAGGTCGCGGCCCACTTTTCGCAGGTCGACGTCGAAGGCCGCGGAAAACTCGATGTCATGGGGCAGGTAACCGCCCAGGTCGGCATGCATGAGGCCGGGCACGACGTCGTCGCTGGTGACGTCACGATAGTATTGGACGCCCTGCACCAATGCCGAAGCACAGTTGCCAACGCCTACGATAGCGGTTCGAATCGGTTTGCTCATGCCTTGAAGGATCCTTACGGATGATTTTGAGGATGATGGTTGTTCAGCGTCTGCGCAGTTGCCCTGTACCCCAAAAGCCGTTCCAAAAGGATGACGCGCTGCTCGGCGGTATGACTGGCTAAAATGCGGGCGCGCGCCCGTGCTGCCATGGCGGTGCGTTCGTCCTCCGGCAGGTCACGCAGGATTCGGATCACGTCATCGGTGGAGTCGACGATCAGCACCTCACGTCCCGGCTCCAGAAACTGGTCGATGCCCTGCCACCGGTCAGAGATGATCGGGGTGCCGCAGGCCGCGGCTTCGAACAGCCGGGTGCTGGGCGAGTAACCGTTCGACGTCATGGCCTGGCGGGTCAGGTTCAGGGTGAATCGCTGCGCCGCGTAGAAATCCCGGTGCTGACCGGGCGGGACGTGTTCGAAGCGGAGCACGTTGGGCGGCCAGGTGATGGTTTCCGGGTACATGGGCCCGGCCACCACGAAAGCCTGCCGTGACCGTTTCGCCGCCGTTTCGAAGAGCAACGCGTTCAGCTTGGGTTGGCGGTCGGGGCTGTAGGTCCCGAGGTAACCCAGCTCCCAGCGGGTCTCAGCCTGGACCGGGTAATGGACGGCCGGGTCGACCGTGCACCAGAAGGCGACCGGCCTTTTCACCTTGAAGCGTTTAGCCAGCTTATCGAGGACCGCGCCGCCGGCGAAGGAGAGGTAATAATCGAAAGTCGGGATCAACTCCGGGGCGAGGTACTCATAATCGTGATTCTCGAGTTTCGACAGCGTTACCGGTGTGTCCAGATCGTAGAAGATGCGGCAGCCACGGTCGGCGGTGCGGGCCAGCCATCGGGCAACCTCAACTCCCTGGGGCACGTAAGATCCCTGAATCAGGCAATCGGCCTGGCGGACGTCATCCTCAAACCGCGTGAACAAGGCGTCGAGATCCTCGTACAACTCGATCCTGCCGTAAGCACCGTTCAACTCGTCCCGGAACGGCCGGTACCACGGCGTATCCCGCTCCAGGAACAGGACCTCGTGCCCGCGGGTGACCAGCGCTTTGGACAACGCCCGGAACGTCACCGTATGGCCGTTTCCCCACGCGGAGGTGATCGACAACCCCAGGATGACCACCCTCATGCCACACCTCCCTCCGTCACGGCGGTCTCAAATTGAACGGCCCGCTGCGCATAGGTGTGCTGCGCCAGCGCGCGTTCCCGAGCCCGCGCACCGATGCTCCGGGCTTGTCCCGGGGTAAGTCTCTCCATTATGCCAGCCACTTCGTTTCCGTCTCGGGCAACCAGAATTTCCGTCTCCGGCGCGAAGAACTGCTCGATGCCCACCCACTCGTCGGTGATGATGCAAGCGCCGGCGCCCGCAGCCTCGAATACCCGGGTGGCGGGCGAGAAGCCGTTTGCGGCCATGCAGTTGCGACAAATG
>JAFAUY010000194.1 GCA_019243005.1 Verrucomicrobiota bacterium
CGGTACACCGTGACGGTCTGAGGGTCCGGATCGATGATCCAGAGTTCGGTAACCCCTTCGCGCGCGTAGACCCGGCGTTTTTGCTCCAGGTCAAGTTTGCGGGTTTTCGGCGAAAGGATTTCCACCACGAAATCGGGAGCGCCTTCCGCTCCGGCGGCGGTCAGGGTGCCCCGGTTATGGTTGAGCACGATGATGATATCCGGCTGAAACACGTCGACGTCGCTCAGGTAAACGTCGAAAGGCGCATGGTACAGTTCGCCGAGCGGTTGTTTCTCCAGGTATTGCAGGAGGATGAATTCGAGGTTCCTCGAAATGACTTGGTGGTAGCGGTTGGGGGCGGGACTCATGTAGAGGTCCCCGTTGACGAGCTGGTAGCGGGGACCGGTCTCGGGCAGCATCCGATAATGTTCAACGGTCAGCGGGGGCGCATCAGGCCGGACGGGCATAACCGGAGTCTGCGGCCCGGCCATGCCTGCGTCAAGGATGCGCGTGTTTGTTCGCTGCGCCTGCGGGGCGCACTGCCTCTCACGGGGAAACCACCTTGCCGGTCAGATGGCGCAGAGGTTCGGGCCAGAACCGTAGGGCATGCAACGCGCCGCTGGCCAGGCGAGGGTGCAGCACCGATTGCCGGGCGAGCTGGTTGATCCAGAGGCGATGCCGGTAGACCTCGTCCTGCCGGAGCGCGTACCAGACTTCCGCCGGGCACCCGCAATTGACGGATCGCAGGATGGCCTTGGCGGCCAGAGAACCGGTCTTCAGGGCGTACAGAATCCCTTCACCGGTGAACGGTTCCACGACCCTGCCGGCGTCCCCGACGTAAAGGAGCCGTTCGCGGGTCGAACGGATCGGAAGCCGGCTGAGCGGGGCGATGGAGAACCACGGGTGATCTTCACGCAGCTGGAACCGCGCCGAGGCCCTGGCCCGGAAGGCGGCGGCGTACGGGGGCCGGCTGACCACGCAAAGGTTCATCTGAGCCTGGTCGACGGACGCAAGGCCGAGGTAACCCTCAGGGTGCAGTTCGAGGGCAACGTGCGGCGTGCTGGTGGCCGGAAAATGCGTCTGCCACGCCACCCGTTCCGGCCGGACCTTGGGAAAATCCTGCAGCAGGCGTGCCACGGTGGCGTTGCGCCCGTCGGCGGCGACCAGGAACCGGCCCGCCGCCCGGCGGGTGGCGGTGCCCACCTCCCAACCCGCCCTCACCCTGGTAACGGGTTCGCCGAACCAGATTTGAGCGCCCAATTCGGCGGCTCGTTCCAGCAGCGCCGAATCCAGGAGCCGGCGCGATAACCCGATTTGAGGATGTTGTCGCTCCGGCAGCCCGAACCGGATGCGCCGCCCGGAGATCGGTACAAAATCAACCCAACGCAACGCGGAAAAAGGAAGTTTGGCAACGCGTCCGGCAACGCCAAGTTCCGCAAAGATCTCCCAGCACCCAGGGTTCACGCAATCGCCGCAGACCTTGTGACGCGGGAAATGGGCGCGCTCGATGATCAAAGTCCGCAGACCTGCAGCAGCCGTTAACGCGGCCGTGGTTGCGCCTGCCGGGCCGGCACCCACCACGATCACGTCAAATCTGTTCATACGAGAAGTTCGGCGATGCTGTCCGCCACGAGGCGTCCCCGCGCCGTAAGACGAATTCGTTCCCCGGCGCGCTCCAGATGCCCTTGCGCAAGCATGGCCGGCAGTTCCTGGATGACCCCGGCCAACTCCCGTTCCGGCACGCCCCACCTGGTGCGCAGCCCGAACGCCAGCCGTTCGGCGGTTTTCGTGGCTGGATCGAGCCGCTCTTCATTGATGCGGGGAAGGTGTCCGGACCGGATTCCGGCGATGTACTTCTCCGTGTCGCAGACGTTCTGCCAGCGCCGCGACCCGACCGTCGAGTAAGCGCTGGGACCCAACCCGAGGTAATCTTCTCCGTACCAGTACGCGACGTTGTGCGCGCACTCATAGCCGGGACGGGCGAAGTTCGAGATTTCGTACTGCTCGTAGCCGGCACGTTCGAGCGTTTCCATGGTCACTTCGTAGAAACGCGCATCCTGGTCCGAGTCCTGAAAATATTCGCCGGCCTGCAGTTTCTCGAAATAGGCGGTATCCTCTTCGTAGGTCAGGCAGTACGCCGACAGGTGTTCCGGCCCGAGCCGCAACGCTTCGGCCAGGGTATCCCGCCATTGGTCCGGGGTCTGGCCCGGCACGCCGAAGATGAAGTCGAGGTTGACGTTGCGAACGCCGGCTTTGCGCAGGACGTCGTACGAGCGCAGGACCTGTTCCACCGAGTGAACCCGGCCGAGGGTTTTGAGGAGGCCGGGATCAAACGACTGTACCCCCATGCTGATCCGGTTAACGCCGTGATCGAGCAGCAGCCGGGCCTTGTCGTGAGAGACGGTGGCCGGATTCATCTCGAAGGTCCATTCGCGCAAAGCCGAAAAGTCGAGGTTGCGGTGCAAACCGGTGAGGAGGTAATCGAGCTGTTTGAGCGAGAGCGCCGTGGGGGTACCGCCGCCGAAGAAGATCGTCTCGCAACGCAGTTCCTGGCCGGCGAGCTGAAGTTCACCCAGGAGCGAGTCGAGGAACGGCTGCGTCTTGTTCCGATCCGAGGCTTCCTTGTAAAAACTGCAATAGGGACAGATCTGGAGGCAAAAAGGGATGTGAACGTAAAGGTGGCGAACAGCCGCGGTCGTCGCACTTCCCTGGTTGCTTTCCGGCCCGATTGGATAGAGTCTCACCGCGTGTTTAGAGTCGTGGCAATCTGCAGTTGCTTGGCCGCATTTTGTCTGGCTACCCTAGCACAATCTGACCTGCCTGCCGCGGATAACAGCCCCGGCCCGGCTGCCCCGCAGGCCACGCCCGCGGCTGTCCCGGCGCGTTCGGACGTTTTTCGGATTCAGGAGCGAAATGCCATCGCTGATTTCAAGCCCGATGCCGAGGTGGTCCGGCGGATGGTGAATACCTTGGTGGTTAACGTCACCGGGCAGGGCTCAGTCGCGGCGGCGTGGGCGTCACTGGTCAAGCCGAATGAAGCGGTGGGCATCAAGGTCTGTGCGAACGGCGCACCACTCTTCAGTACGCACCCCCAGGTGGTGACGGCGATTTGCGAAGGCTTGGCCGCGGCGGGTGTGCCACCGCAGAATATCGTGGTGTTTGACCGTGAAGAAGGCCTGCTCAAGGCCGCCGGCTACAACGCCAAGGGAGCGGGTTATCGTTTGCTCTGGACGGAGGGCAACTATGATCCCCAGGCGGTCGTAAGCTCCCCCGTCTCCGGCAGGTTGATCTACGGGGACCTGCTTTTCGTCGGACGCAAGGTGCCGAACCTCAAGACCGGGCTCCAAGGGGAGGATCAGCACGAAGTGGCCTCGGATAATTTCAGCAACGAAAGCCACGTCAGCCGGATTCTGACCAAGGTGGTGGCCAAGGTCATCAACGTGCCGGCCTTTTCCGATCACCTAAGCTGCGGGCTGTCCGGCGCGCTGTTCAACATGACGGTGCAAAACGTCGATAACTGGCGCCGGTTCGTGCAGCGTCCGGGGCAAGGCGACCCGGACATCCCGGAGCTTTACGCCAATCCTCAGATCGGCGCCAAAGTGGTCTTGACGATCATGGACGGCTTGGTCGCTGAGTACGCCGGCGCGCCTATCGGCGACCTGAATTACGCGGTCCAGTACGGGACGCTTCTGGCCAGCCGCGACCCCGTGGCCGTCGATTCGGTCGCGCTGCGCCAGATCGATTTTTGGCGCAGGCAGGCAAAAATGGATCCTGCCTCGAAAGACGCAAAATACGTCAGCACGGCTTTCAGCTACGGGTTGGGCAACGCGGATCCGGGCCGGATTGATGTTCATGATGTCCGTTGAAGGCCGGCCCGGATACGACTCTGGAAAAGCAGCTGCTCGGCTGGCTCAAGCCGGTCTCACGCTCTTTCTACCTCAGCATCCGTTTTCTTCCTCGCCGGATCCGCCCGACGGTGGCTACGGCTTATCTCCTGGCCCGGGCATCCGACACGATCGCCGATGCCACGGCGTTGCCGGCCGATGTGCGGCTGGAAGCGTTGCGCCTTTTCCCGGAGGCGCTGCGCCGGGATGATGCTGGATTCGTAAACTTGGTGCGCGAATGCGCCCGCTACCAGCAGACGCAGGGCGAAAAAGCGCTGCTGGAGGTTCTTCCCCGTATCGTTGAAACGGCTCGCAAACTGCCGGAGGGGCACCGGCGCCTGGTCGAAGAAGTTCTGCAAAAGATTCTGCGCGGCCAATCGCTCGACCTCGTCCGGTTCGAAACCGGAGCCGGCGAGGTACGTGCCCTGCAAAAGGACGATGAACTCGACGAGTACACCTACCTGGTGGCGGGTTGCGTGGGTGAGTTTTGGACGAAACTTTGTTTGCTGGAGTGGCCGCGTTACGGCGATTTGCCGGGGCCGGAGCTGGTGAACCTCGGCGTTCGCTTCGGGAAAGGCCTTCAACTCATCAATGTCTTGCGCGATGCAGGTGCCGATTTGCGACACGGTCGGTGTTACCTGCCGGTGGCCGTCGCGCCGGAACGGTTGAGAACGGAGCCCGAGCTTGCCGCCGGGGTTTTTCGTCTTTGGCTGGGCCGCGCGATTGATCAGCTTGAGGCTGCATGGACCTATACCGGGCATATCCGGCCACCGGCGGTACGATTTGCCTGTGCGTTACCCGCCTTGATCGGGATTCGCACCCTGCGACGGCTTACGCAGGCACCCTCTCTCTCGCACGGGATCAAGGTGAGCCGGCGCGAGGTCTATGCCTTGGCTGCCCTGGCGCTCGCGGCGGCGTTGTGGCAGCCGGCGCATCGGTGGATCGGGAGGGGGGAGTTTGGAGTTCGGGGTTCGGAGTTCGGGGTTCGGAGTTGATCTTCTCGCCACGTGATCGGCCACTACACCGATTGGCGAGTTAATTGATCGTTTTTTGCCCCGGAGGGGCAGTCCCGGAGGGACGATCGAGAGTAGCCAGGGACTTTAGTCCCTGGGAGGCATTTAAAAAGAGGATCCGTCCCGTCGGGACGGTGGGAAAGCGTGGACGGCCGGGGATTGGTTGCCGTCTCGGG